>DFJV01000124.1 GCA_002373205.1 Treponema sp. UBA3662 | reverse complement strand
GCTTGCTGCGGGGTGCGTTGATTGTAGCTTCGGCCTGTGCTTTTGCAAGCCCCGCAACAGATGCCGTAAAAACATTCTTTGCTAAAGGAAGCTGCCTTTCTATAGACATGCAGCTGCTTTCCGATAAAAAGGAAGCCGTGTCAGTCTTTACTTCAATTCCAAAAGAAAAAATCCAGATGATTTATGTTGCAAATGGAAAAGCCGAGGGTAAGGACTACGATTCCATAATTTGCATTGTTGATGGAAGTAAAATTCACTTTCCCATGAAGTATGTAAAAAGCCTTTCAAATGATGAATACGGAAACATCGTGATTAAGCTTGTTCCTATCGATGAAAATATTTTTGAGAATGCTAAAGATGATTTTGGCAAGACATTGGAACTTCTGCTGGAAGTTATTTTTTAGCGGCTGTTTGCAAATGGGATGTTAAAATGAAAAAAGCGGCGCTGTCTGTAAAACAACGCCGTTTTTTTGCAGAATCAGTTGAAGTATTCGTCACCTGTTCCGTAGTTGTCCACAACAAAGTCTATGTCCTTGTCGCCTCGTCCGCTAAGGTTCACGAGTATGGACTTCTGCGGGTTTTCCTTTGCGTACTTCATTGCAAAGGCAACGGCATGGCTTGACTCAAGTGCGGGAATGATTCCTTCGTAGCGGCAAAGCTTGTAGAAGGCTTCCAGACATTCCTTGTCGTTGGCTGTCGTGTATGTTACGCGCCCCTTGTCCTTTAGCATGCAATGTTCGGGACCGCTTCCGGGGTAGTCAAGGCCGGATGCAATAGAATATACCGGTGCGGGGTTGCCCTTTTCGTCGGTCAGCAGGTAGGTGCGCATTCCGTGCAGAACACCTTCCTTTCCGTAAGAAAGTGAGCATGCGTGGTCGCCGAGTTTTAGTGAGCGTCCTGAAGGCTCTACTCCAAAGAGGGCAACGTCTTCGTCCTGAATAAAGCCGGAGAAGATGCCCATTGCGTTTGAGCCTCCGCCGACACAGGCTGTTACCGCATCGGGAAGTTCTCCCGTCATCTCCAGAAACTGTTCCCTTGCTTCTACACCAACTATGTGCTGGAAGTCGCGTACCATCATTGGGAAGGGGTGGGGGCCCATTACGGAGCCTATGCAGTAAAGGGTGTTTACCGGGTCCTTTAGGTAGGCCTCGAATGCAGAGTCAACCGCTTCCTTGAGAGTCTTCTGACCCTGGGTGGCGGGAATTACGTTTGCGCCCAAAAGCTTCATGCGGACAACGTTGGGGTGTTCCTTTGCAATGTCAACTTCGCCCATGTGAATGTCGCATTCAAGGCCAAAGTATGCCGCCGCGGTTGCAAGAGCCACACCGTGCTGGCCTGCTCCTGTCTCTGCAATAACCTTCTTTTTGCCCATGTACTTTGCAAGGAGAACTTCGCCCATGCAGTGGTTGAGCTTGTGGGCACCTGAATGGTTCAGGTCTTCCCTTTTGAGGTAGATGCGTCCTCCGCATGCCTCGCTAAGCCTTTTGCAGTAGTAGACCGGGGTAGGGCGGCCCTGAAAGTGTTTCCTTATTGAACGCAGCTCATTTATAAAATCGTGTGATTTTGAAATCTTAAAGTAAGCGTCTCTTATGCGGTTCATTTCGGCCTGGAGCTCTTCAGAAACAAAGCTTCCGCCCCACTTGCCAAAAAATCCCTTTTCGTCCGGGTATTGCTTTAGATAGTCTTTCATGTAATGCCTCTGATGTTGTTAGTAGAAGCATTATAGTAGGAAAGGAAGAATCAATCAACAGGCATTTTTTCACAGGATTTTTGCTGGATTTTTGCCTACTTTTCCCCTTGGAAAATTAAAATTCGCCTTAAATTCACTTGTTTTTTGAAAATTTTGGATTATACTTATATTACTATGATTAGAAACGGTGTGCTAAAGAAAAAAATGTCGCTAAGGACAGAGGTTTTGATTGCATCGGTTGGCTCAGTGCTGCTTGTTGCGGTGTTTTTGAGTGCGTCCTATATACA
This sequence comes from Treponema sp. UBA3662, assembly GCA_002373205.1. Lineage (GTDB taxonomy): Bacteria > Spirochaetota > Spirochaetia > Treponematales > Treponemataceae > Treponema_D. The sequence goes on along the minus strand of DFJV01000124.1, from coordinate 28,860 downwards.
GCTGATGAGGCGGATTATAGACAGGGCTACGGTGAATACGGTATCCCAGACCATGCTGGTGCTTAACGGCCAGATTGACGCAATTTTTAAGCCCTACGAGGTAACGGTGCGTAACGTTGCCCATGCGGCTTCTTCCCATGCGGACAGGAATTCCCTTGCCAAGATGGTGCAGAAGGCCGTGAGCAGCCTTGACACAATGGACAATGACGTTTACTATGCCACTACAATTTCCCGCTACCAGGAGGGGGGCTTTTACATAGACGGTTCAAACTGGAATCCTGATGAGGACTGGATTCCCTCTGAGCGCGACTGGTGGAAAGATGCTGTCAGTGTTGGCGACGGAAACGTTGCCATGGGAGCGCCCTATGTTGATGCAATGGAGGGTACCCTCTGCGTAACCCTTTCTTCCCCTGCCTACGACGAGAACAACCGCCTGATTGGTGTTGCGGCGGCGGACATCTACCTTAATAACCTTAGTAACATGGTAAGGGAGATAAAGCTTTCTGCAAACAGCAGCATAAACATCATAACAAAAGACGGTCTTTATGTAACCAACGATGACTTTTCAGCCATAATGAACAAAAACTACTTTGACACAGTACAATCAAAGTCAATCGTCAAGGACGAATACCTGGACGGAACAGTCAAGTCCTTTACCGACGGAGGCTTCTTCTACGGAGTCCATCCAATAAAGGGCACTGAATGGTTCATCGTTACGGAAGGCCCTGTATCCGATTTTTCATCCGGCTACTTTAAGATGCTTACCCTGGTTCTTCTGGGGCTTATCGTTCTGGTTGCCGCCATGGTCATAGTGGACGTGGTTGCTTCCACAAGACTTTCCCAAGGCTTTAAGGAAATGGCTGCGGGATGCGAACGCTTTGCAAAGTGCGACTTTTCAAAGAAATATCCCGACTATTTTACAAGCGAGGCCTCACTCCTTTCCAACGGCTTCAACCTCTTTTCCCAGCGTCTTCAGGACATGATAGGCACAATCAAGGGTTCAAGCTCCAACCTTGACGTTGTTTCCAACAACATGAAGGAAAGTGTAGCAACTGTTTCAGACTCAATGACGTCTATCCGCCTTGGAATAGAAAACGTACAGACCCAGGTAGAAAAACAGTCCAGCGGCTTTGACGAAACTTCATCGGTAATACATGACGTAACTTCAAGCATTTCCACCGTTAACGAGATGATAGACTCACAGACCCGCAGCATACGAGAGTCCTCTTCATCTGTTTCCCAGCTTGTAGGCAGCATAGAGCAGATTGGACACTCCATGGAAAGCATGGCAAGTTCCTTTGAGTCACTGGACAAGGAAGCCCGCAGCGGTATGTCCAAGCAGGCCAAGGTAAACGAGCGCATTTCCCAGATTGAACAGCAGTCACAGATGCTGCAGGAAGCCAACATGGCAATTGCATCGATTGCGGAACAGACAAACCTTCTTGCTATGAACGCGGCAATTGAGGCTGCCCATGCAGGAGAAGCAGGTAAGGGCTTTGCGGTAGTTGCAGACGAAATCCGTAAGCTTTCGGAAACTTCATCCGGCCAGTCAAAGACAATCGGTGAGCAGCTCAAGAACATCCAGGACAGCATTGGCGAAATCGTAGCGGCATCCCAGGAATCAAGCACGGCTTTTGCAGGAGTTTCAAACCGCATTCAGGAAACTGACGGCTTGGTCCAGTCGGTAAGAAATTCCCTGGAAAAGCAAAATGAGGATTCCCGCAGTGTAATATCCCTTCTTGCGGAAATGGACAGGACGGCGGACAGCGTTAGGAATGCTTCATCCAAAATGTCAGACGGCAGCATACGAATCCTGTCTGCAATGGATAAGCTAAGGACTTCCCTTGGCGACGTACGCTCTTCAATGGCAAACATGTCGGACATTGCCCAGGGCGTAATCACGAGCGGCAAGAAGCTTGACAACTGCGTAGAATCCCTGGACATAAACGTAGCCCAGCTTGGAGACGACGTAAGAAAGCTTTCGGGCTAGATGTCCACCTATTTTTGAGATGCGGAAAACATTTTTTATATTTTACCTATTCTAAAAGGACTGGAAAGCAGTTTTGTGTGCAGCGGAAGGCAAAGACGGCTGAAAACCCGCATTGGAGCGGAACGAGCGTAGCGAGTTTAATTTCCTATTCCGCGACACAGCGGGTTTATCAGACGGATTTGCCTGGGAGCGGAACACAAAACTGCTTTCCTTGTTTTTTGTGGTAACGATTATGCGGCAAGAATTGTTTTTCCTGCAAAGTGAGCTATAATTATTGTAGAAAAAACTTTACAGGAGGAAAGTCTTTCGTAAGAAAAGACATGTGCCGTATGAATCTTATAAAACGATTTGCAGTGGGTAGCCTTGCCGCTGCCCTCATGCTCTGCACATTATTTGCAGATTCCAAAAAGAACGTAACCCTTGCAAAGAACATAGGCGAGCTTTCCTGGTCAAAGAACGTTATCATTGCCGCCAAAAACTTTGAAGGCGCAGGCGAAGGCTCCGTAATCAGCATAGATGCCCAGCAGACAAAGGCCGACTACCACAAATTCAAGGCCTATTCTGCTGGAAGCGCAAATGGCGGCTGGAAGGAAATAGGCTCAGGCGGTGTTAGCGGTGCTGCCTATTCCAACAGCGAATTCACCCTGGAAAATAAATCCTCTGCAATCACCGTAAGGCTAACCGCACAAGAAGCGGAAAACCTAAAGAAGTACGGCATGGTCATGCACGGCTTTGGCGTGTCCATAAAAAAACTGGAACTTTCATCTTCACAGCAAAAACAAAATGACAATAGTGAAAAATCGCCCGGTCACGCAAAGAGCGAAAAATTCCCCAAGAACGAAAAGCCAGCCAAGCAAGAAAAGCCAGCCAAGCACGAAGCAAAGCAAAAAAATGCCAACCTTCCCTTTGACCTTGGCAACTGGAAAAACTTCATCGTTCCCGCAAAAGACCTGCATGCATCCGGCGACTTCTGCATAAGAATCGACACAAAAGCATCTTCCGCAGAAAAAAATCCTTCATATTATAACATCAAGCTCTATGACGCAAAGTGGCAGCCCATCAGCAAGGGCAGCATACACTCATCAAAAGAATTTGCAAGCCTAAAGCAAGACCTGATTGTTCTTACAAAAGCAGAAGGATTCGTAGTCTACACACCAACAGAAGCCGAGCGCCAGGCAATCAGAACGAACGGCCTTCTTATACAGGGCTACGGAATCTCCGTAAGCGACGTAAAAACCGTAACCGTAGCAGACCTCCACGCAAAGTCCGCACCCGAACCTGTTATCGGATCAAAGCCAGTTCCGTCAAGCAAGGGCTCTTCTTTGCCAAAAGTAGTAAAGGGAACACCTTTGCCAAAAGTAACAATGGGAACGCCTTTTGCAAACCACGGAAAACTCCACGTTACAGGAACCTCCCTCTGCGACAGCAAGAACCAGCCCTACCAGCTCTACGGAATGTCCACCCACGGCCTTTCCTGGTTCCCCGAATACGTCTCCAAAGAAAGTTTTGCCACCCTCCGCGACGACTGGAATACAAACTGCGTCCGCCTGGTCCTTTACCCCGGAGACTACAACGGCTACTGCAACGGCGGCAACAAAGAAGAGCTAAAGCGCACCGTCTACCGTGGAATAGAAGAAGCCACAGCCCTAGGCATGTACGTAATCGTTGACTGGCACATCCACAACGACAACCCCAACAAGTACAAGGCAGAAGCAAAAATCTTCCTCGACGAAGTTTCCGAAAAATACGCAAACTACGGCAACGTCCTCTACGAAATCTGCAACGAGCCTGTAAACTCAGACTGGAACAGCCAGATAAAGCCCTACGCAGAAGAAATCATCCCCGTAATCCGAAAGAACGCACCCGACGCAATCATCATCGTGGGCACAAACACCTGGTCCCAGGACGTAGACAAAGCCGCCGCAAACCCAATCCGCAGCTACAAGAACATCATGTACACCTTCCACTTCTACGCCAACACCCACACCGACTCCTTCCGCAAAAAAGTGGAGGGCGCAATCAAAGCTGGCCTTCCCATCTTCATCACCGAATTTGGAACCTGCGACGCATCCGGCAACGGAGGCTTCAACGAGCAGCAGACAAAACTCTGGTTCAACCTCATCCAAAAATACAACCTTAGCCACATCAACTGGAGCCTCTGCAACAAGGCCGAAACCGCAAGCGCAATCTCCTCTTCCTGCCAAAAAAAATCCGGCTGGACAGAAGGAGACCTTTCACAGTCAGGCCGTCTAATAAGAAGCCACTTCCGTTCGCTAAAGCGCTAGTTTTCTTGCATCATGAGGGGAAAAGCCTTTCCCCTGGCCTCAGCCCGCAAGCGGTCTTCGGCACACCCTATTCTCCTAGGGGGCTCCGCCCCCTAAAACCCCTGCCTAAAAAAAAATCCCTCCATGGATTTTTTTGAGGATTGCAGAATTGCAGGCAATTCTGCAGGCGCAAACCCGCGCCTCCATGCGCTCTAAAACTTTGGCAAGGATTTTCTCGGAAAAGTAGTTAAATTACTATGTAATATTTTTAGAGTGTTTCTAAGAAACAAATCGCAAGCAGCTTGACTGCCTGGTGGTTTTGAAAATTATGCTTTTATTGTTCTTCTGCAAAACAATTTGTCTTCCATTCTTGATTAAACCATTGTCTTTGTTTTAACCAAAAATCTGCAGCTTCTATCGCTTGTTCTTTAAAATGTTTCAAATCTAAATCTGTAGAAAAAATTCTATCTTTTGAATATTTTTCGGAAAATACAAACATAGAGTGCCAACCATTTTCTTTAAACTCTGTTGTTCCGCCATTTACCATTGCTACAAATTTTGGAAGTTTTAAAAATGTTCCATCTAAAACAAAAATCGTACTCCAAAAGAATGATTTCATTGCAGCAATAGAAGGTTCTCTATCTCTAGTAACTCTATCTCGAACACTTGTTTTTGCCTGAATACAGCCAAAACAATATTTTTTATTTCCATGGGTAAGGGTTGCATATAAATCAAATACATTTCCCTTTACTTGTTCTTTTAACCAACTTATATCCCTTGGCTCATTTCCTAACTCATTTGCTTTTATAAGTATATTTAAATCTCTCTGAAGAATAATTTCTATTGCCGTATCTTTTAATGCAACAGAAGCAAGGAATTTAACCATTTCTTCAAAGGCATGACCACTAGATTTTTTCCAACTTTGGTCGGCACTTATTACTTTCGCAATTATCTCGGCATTGTCAACGCCGCTTTTTCTGTGAACATGTATTTCGTAAATAGTTTTCCAAATTTCTTCAACTTCAACAGTTGAAAATTCACGCATAGCTTTTAAAACAGACTGTTTAATAGCTTCTTTTTGTGCGGCAACTTCTATTTCATCAAGTTTTGTTTGAGAAAGAGATTTTCCATGATTTTTTGTAAGAAAATCTTGTTTCTGTTCATCGACGGTATGTGTATAAGTGGTTTCATAAATTTTATCACAAAAAATTTTTAATTTTTCCATTACTAATAATTCTCCAGTATTTCGTTTATTTTTACTCCCCATGCATAAGCCAAGAGAGGTGGAACTGCATCGCCAATTTGTTCATATTTGTCCTGAATGTTATTATGTAAATGCGGTGTAATATAAGGACCACCACAAAAATCATAGGAATCAGGGAATGATTGCAATCTTGCACATTCGCGTACAGTTAAAGCTCGATTATATTTAGGATGAACAAATTCATCTAAACAGTGACTTGTAACAGTAGGAGAAGGTTCGCTAGAAACTAATCTATAATTACGCTTTATGAACATTTTCTTAGGCAAAATTCTTTGTTTTTGAAGTTCTTCTCTCTCAGAGCCTTCGTACCTATCGAATAGGTCTTTTAAGCTGTCACCAGGATTAAGCAATTCAAATCTTTTTAAAGTGCACTCTCTATGTTTCATTGGCATTTGATAAGTTACTTTGTCGGGCTGAGGATTTGTTCTTCGCCAAAATTTATCATCTCTCATCAGTTTTTCAAAAGTTGATGAAGCAGAAGTATATTCTGTTTCTTCTTTATTTGAGTTTGGAATTACATTTTTTAACCCCGCAAAAGCATCCTGCACAGTGACGATTTTTTTACAAGTTGGAGTTGGTGCTGATAGTTTCGTTGTTGGATTTTTGGAAGCAAGCATAAAAAATCTTTTTCGAGTCTGTGGAACTCCAAAATCTGTAGCACAAAGAACAAATTCTTTGAGATTACCATAGCCGGCTTCTTTTAATTCTTCTTTTAGAACAGAAACAATTAACTCATTTGAATCTTTTGAAACAGTTTTTGTTGTAATTGCCGGAACATTTTCAAAAAGTATAAGTTTTGCATTTACTATTTCTGCAATTCTAATCCCTTCTCTAAACAAAAATTGTCTGTCATCATAGAATGAACGAGAGGTATTTCCAGCGGTTGAAAAAGTTTCGCAAGGCATTCCAGAAGTTACTAAATCTATACCATCTTTTGGTATAAAAGGTAAGATTTGTTCTTTTGTGACATTCCTTATATCAGAATGTATTACATGAACTTCTGGATGGTTTTTTGAATAGGTATCAACACAACTCTTAATAAACTCAATAGCAACCTTAGTTTCAAATCCTGCGGCGTGAAGGCCTGTACAAATGCCCCCTGGGCCACTAAAACAGTCTATATGCGTAAACCCCATTCTAATGCTCCTAAAAGTTTGGAACAATTATATCAAAATTTTGATTTTTATAAAACTACCAGCCCATTGGACTGTGAGCATAACATGTTTTTTTTTATGGATAATTTTTTCCCTTTGAGACTTGGCATTGCGCTGCCAGTAGGAATCCGCTCGGCTTTTTTGACGCGTTTTCTGCCGGGAATGGAAGTGCTTCCGCATTTATATTAATGCCTGCTAAGTTTCATTTAGATTTGCACTTATCTTCTGCAGCAGCAAAGGCTTGACAATTTTTGCCTTTGACATTTACAATATAAGTAACCTTAAAATACACTAGAGGTTGCAGTACAGGAGCAAATGAATGGGAAAGGTATTGTTTCTTAAGAGCAGTTCGCTGGAAAATGTTGCGCTTAACAATAAGATAAACGAACGCATCGGTTCATTTTTTATGGCTATCCACGAGGAAGAAGTCCGCAAAGCCGTTGAAGCTGGCGACATTTCCCTTGTCATCATATACCTCAAGAACGTTTCCGACAAAGAGCGGTCGGAAATTTCAAAGATTCTAACAGGCATTCTTACCGTGCCCTACGTCCTTGCAGGCGAAAGGGAAGACCTGCACAAATACTTTGTTGCAAACCTTCAGGCCCATATCCTGCGCTACATAAAAACACCGGTTCTTTTGTCTGCATTCATAGAAGAAATAAAGTGCATCCTTGAAAAGCTTGGCCAAAGCCTCCCCAACAATGAAGAACTCGTAAAAATTGCAAAGAAAGAAATCGTGGAAAAAGAAGCACCAAAGCATCTGCTTGTTGTAGACGACGACCTTGTTGCCCTTCGCACAATGAGCAACGTGCTCAATCCCCTTTTCAAAGTGTCTGTTGCAAAGAGCGGAGCCGCTGCCATTTCCTTCCTTGCAAAAGAGCATCCAGACTTAATCCTTCTGGACTACCAGATGCCTGTTTGCGACGGTTTGCAGACTTTGGAAATGATAAGGGCAGAGGAAGACTACAAGAACATTCCTGTCTTCTTCCTTACAGGCGTTGATGATGCAGACCTTGTAAAAAAAGCCATGGCACTTAAGCCCGAAGGCTACATCCTAAAATCAGCAGGACCTGAACTTCTAATCTCCAAAATCGAGGCCTTCTTCTAATGGAATTTTCTATTATTAAAAAAGAAGAGATTCCAATGATAAAACAAATGGTTGCAAGCGCAAACTGCCTTAGGGTAATATTCTTTGCGCCTGCCTTAACCATTTACATACTCACCGAATTTTTTTCCGACTGGAAAATCATGCATTCTCCAGCCTACAAACATTACCTCTTTAAGTTTTTTGGCTTTGAAACAAACGTATTCAACATCTACGTAATCCTTGACCTGCTGATTGTATTTTTTTCGCTTGTAATTTTCTTTGCAGCCCTCTTCTACCGCAAGAAGCCCCAGGCCCGCCAAGATTTTTTCCTTACCTTTATGAAGCTCTATGTCTTTGCCCTCTTTACCATAAGTTTTGCGGTTGTGGTGGTAACAGCCTACACCGACTACGAAATGTCCCACGTAGACTTTACCTTCTTTTACCTTATTGCACTTGTTTCAACCTGTGTATTTTTTTCAAATTTCTTTATTACGGTTCCGCTCTGCATCATCTGCTTTGTTGCAATGCACGTGTTCATAGCCATCTGTCCCAACAACATCGTATACAAGCCCCACGTTCCCTACGGAATATTCCTTGTAATAGCCCTCTGCTTTGTCTCCGCATTCAGGGCATTAAACCTGCTTTCCACCCTGCGCTACGAAAACCAGATAGAAAAATTCAAGAACGACGCGGTAAGGCAGAATGCGCTAAAGTCCATGTTCCTTGCCAACATGAGCCACGAAATCCGCACCCCCATGAACGCAATCGTTGGAATGAGCGAACTTGCCCAGGACTTTGACCTTGCCCCCGCCCAAAAGAATATGATCCGCCAAATCCGCTCATCGGGAATTGCACTGGTAAGCATTGTAAACGACATACTGGATTTTTCCAAGATAGAAGCCGGCAAGATGGAAATTGTTCCTTCCGACTACGACATCCTTACCCTCTTGTATGACGTTGCCAACATCTGCAAGGTAAAGCTTTCCGGAAAGGACGTTGCAGTAAGAATTCAAATAGAAGAAAATCTTCCCCAGCTTCTTCACGGAGACGACATAAGGCTAAAGCAGGTGCTAATAAACCTAACCGGTAACGCCGCAAAGTTTACGGACAAGGGTTCAATCGTAATACGTGTTGTGCGCAATCAAGAAGGCCTTGTTGAATTTTCCGTTTGCGACACAGGCATTGGAATAAAAAAAGAAGACTTGAACACAATCTTTTCCGAATTTGCCCAGGTAGACATGAGCATGAACCGCACCAAGGGAGGAACAGGTCTTGGCCTTGCCATTTCAAAGAATCTTGTAAGGCTTATGGGCGGAACTTTGGCCGTTTCTTCTGAATACCAAAAAGGCTCAACTTTTTACTTTGCCCTTGCTCAAGATGCCGTTTCGCAAAAGACGGTCGGAGAAGCCTACGCACCCCTTATAAAAGAAGCTCTGGCAGACAAAAAAAATCCTTTACTAAAGGACATAGATTCAAGCCTTTTCCAAAGAAGCGAATTCTCTGCCCTCTTTGCCACAAACGATTCTGCTTCCTTTAGCAAAGATGCAAACTTTATTGCACCGGATGCCAAGGTTCTTGTTGTGGACGACAACCTTGTGAACATTCAGGTTGCAGAAGGAATGTTGAAAAAGTTTTCCATTGTCCCCGACACTGCTTTGAGCGGTTTGGAAAGCCTTGAAATGCTAAGCGAAAAATCCTACGACCTTGTCTTTATGGACCACCAGATGCCTGTCATGGACGGTGTTGAAACCCTAATAAAAATCCGCGGTTCAGAATCCAACCGCCATACAGTCGTAATCGCCCTTAGTGCAAATGCCATAAACGGTGCAAGGGAAATGTTCATTCAAAAAGGCTTTGACGATTTTCTTTCCAAGCCGGTTCAAATAAAAGACTTTGCAATGGCGCTAAAAAAATGGCTGCCACAAAATCTAATCAAAAGCGTAGATGAAAATTCTTCTGATGCTTCTTCCAAGAATGAATGGACTTGCCCTCCTTCCGTAATAAAAACTTTTGTAAGGCTAATCGATCCCACCTCTTTGGAAATAGAAGATGCCCTTGCCAAGAGTGACCTTAAAACCTTCACAATAAAAGTTCATGCGCTAAAAAGTTCCGCAAAGATTGTCGGTGCGGAAGAGCTTTCAAAATTGGCCGCAGAACTTGAAGAATTGGGAAGCAAATGCGATTGCCAAGAGACGCTTTCCCTTATCCAAAAAAAGACGGAAAAGCTTCTTGCCCTCTACAAATCCTGCAAGCAGCTGTTTGCAAAAGAGCACTTGTCCGAAAAAGAAACAGAAGGCTCTGCAAGTGGCGGAGATGCCTTGTCAAATGAGCCTGATGCCGCAGTGCTTACCGCAAAAGATGCAGAATCCTTTGCAGACAAAATACTTTCCGCCTGTGACCAAAACAACCTGAACGATTTGGAAAGCCTTGTGGCAAAGCTTCAAAACTTTTCGCTAACGTCTTCCCAGAAAAAAATACTTGAGCAGCTAAAAGATGCCGCAGAACTAATAGACTTTGACCGTGCCAAAGAAATAGCCGCCACCCTGATTGCCCAGTAACTTGCCATTCCACTCACAGCCCCTTGTCATTCCCATGCACCACAATCAGTCATTCTCATGCACCGCAATCAGTCATTCTCATGCACCGCAATCAGTCATTCCCATGCGCAGCACCCTGTCATTCCCGTGCTTGACACGGGAATCCATTCAACGCCAGCAACACAATCTACATTATAGTGTATGTCTGATTGTCCACCTTGGTAAGCCCAACCCGCTGCCAGAAAATCTCCGCATTGGTGTCCTTTGCATCAAGCACAATTTTCTTTGCGCCGGTTTCTAGCATAAGCCTCTCCAGGGCAAGAGTGCCAAGCCCAATGTTACGGAATTCCTTGTTCACCTCAAAAAGGTCAATGCAGAGAGTGTCGCCCAGCATCTTGTAAACGCAGACCGCCTTTAAAAAACCGCTCGAAGGCTTGTAGTCAAAAATCATAAAAGACGACTGCTTAAGCACAAAAGAAAATTCCCCGCCCTTGGTATAAGATTTTAGCAGTGGAAAATTGTCCCATCCCTCAAGCGCCATGTAAGACTCAAAAATATCGCTGTCCACAATCCTGTAATTCAAATTCATAAACTACCCCGCGTGAATACTACCACAATTCGCCTTTTTTGTCATTTGGACGGTGATTTTTAGGACGAAATCCTACTTGCTCTACCATTTTACTCCTTGGCTTAATCTGACCGAACATGCCTCGCGTCACCGCCCTTCCAGGCTTCGCTAACGCTCATCCCCGCGCAAGCGCGTGGACTAAAGGCCTTCCACGGCGGCGTAGGCTTGTCTAAAAAAAACATCCATTCTTTTTTGTTTACACTTGTTTTCTGCATAGTTTTATGCCATACTTAATGTGAGGAGAAAATGCCATGAAAGATATGCTATTTAGGCGTATGGCTAGGGGGTGCTTTCTTCTTGTGACATTCCTCTTTTTGCTCCCCGGCTGCAAACAGTCTGACTCTTGGGAAGAGCCTGTCGCTGAATATTTTGACAAATACACAAACACAGCCGCAATAGAAAAGCACGAAATTTCGTGTGGATACGAAAAAGATGCCGGCGGCACTTCTTGCATTTCAAGCTACGGAAATAAGACCGTAAGTTTCTACCTAAGAAATCCACGCAACTATAACCTTCTGACCTCATTTTCAACTTTGGAGCCCAGAATTACCGTCTCGCAAAGCACTTCCGACAAAAGCGTCATCTATGTAACATATCCAGAATCCTACCTTATAGAAAATGACTGCGGTGGAAGCATTGGCGGCACAATAAGTCTGCAAGAAGAAGAAACCCTCAGGGAATTTGAAAGCTATACCTTTAGCCTAAAATGCAACACTCCGCCGCCCAGTGTAAAAGGGCCAATGGTAAACGCGGCAGATAGCAAATATATAGTCTGCTTTTATATGCCTACGACAGAACTGGGTAGCCAAAGACACTCCGCAAGCAGCCACAAGCTTTTTATAAACAATGCTTTGGTCAGAGAAGGAAGCCTTTCTGACCTTATGGCTGCATCTGTTTCGCGTCCTCCAAACCTTTCGGCTCTGCAAGGCGGCTCACTTTTTAGTGCTACTACACCGTCCGGCTGTACTGCCTTCTATTATGAAACAGGTGTGAATATGCAGGGGGAAATTTTAAGCTGGTCTATACGCATAGAAGACGGTGAAGGGCTTTCTTCAAAAACGATGAAGGCTTCTTCTGATGTTCGCGATGTAAACCTTACCCTTACAGGTGGAGAAGTCTTTGCCCAAGGTGATGCTAGCCAAACCTTTACCGCAAGTACAGACGAAGGTGAAGTTCTTGAATGGAGCTGGAGCTCAAGTGATGAAAGTGTTGTGACAGTTTCTGGCACTAATAATGGCAATTCAACTTCTGGCACCGTGACCATCGTGAGCGGTGGTATTGCAACTGTTACCGTACAGGCAGAACTTTCTGACGGAAGAATACTTACAAGGCAAAAAGAAGTTCGAGTGCTTGGCATTAGCTTTAACGAGACACAAAGGGACTTCCTTAAAGGCCAAACGGATACGTCCCTTTCCGCAAGCCTTGCAGGTTTCCCGGATGGTCAGACCTGCACATGGACTTCATCCAATTCATCCGTAGCTTCAATAAATTCTTCAAGCGGCGCACTTTCACTTTCTGCCAAGGGAAAATCCACAATAACCGTAAGTGCAACTTATGGCGGTAAAACAGTAACAAAGGCAAAGGAAATTGTTGTGCACGAAGTAAAACTTACGGGAGGCGACTTTGCCTTTACAGGGGCAGGAAACTACACAACACTCACGCGCTCCGTAGAAAGCCCTTCAGGTGAGTCAAGCCCATCCGGCATAACATACCCAAGCTGTATTTCAAACCTAGGATCTGCAACTTTCCAGTCAGGTTCAAACTACAAGTTCACTTCAACATCAACTGGTACTGCAACCGTAACTCTAACTGCAAGCCTTAACGGAAAGACTACGACCGTAACAAAACAGGTTAAGGTATACTCCGTATCCATAAACGACATAAATCCACTGTTTTCAAAAGATGCTGGAGCAAAGACTCTCTCCGCAACAATAACACCCCCACCGCCATCTGGTTATTTCACCTACAGTTGGACTTCCGGCGCTCCTTCCAAAGCCGACTTTTCTGGCTCGACCACAGGCTTGTCTGTAAGCGTAACCCCTAAAGCAGCCGGAAAGGTTCAGATTGCCTTCCATGTAAAAAAAGATGGTGCCGAAGTCGGAAACGCCTATCAGGACATTTATGTTATTTCCGTAACAGGCCTCAAGACCTTCCTTGTGGGAGATGCTGATCGCGCACTCACAGTTGCACCTACAAGTGATTTAACATATACATGGAGGTCTAACAACCCCTCCACGGCAAGAGTATATGAATCTAACGGTAAGATTATACCTGTAGCAAGTGGAGAATGCACTATCACGTGCAGGGCAAAACTTGACAGCACCTATATCGATATACCAATAGACATAAAAGTTGCATCAATCACTCTTGGAGGCCTTGCTGATGAGTCTGCCGGAATAACAATTGCGGTAGGGGAACGCTTTTCATATACATGGCAAGTTCCCGCTGCATTTGGTAACGGAACCGGCATGATTGAATATATCTCAGATTCAGATTTGGCGGATGTGCGTATTACTAGCAATGCAAGCTCTAAGTATCTTAATGTTGTAGGAAAAAATGTTGGTACTGGATATGTGGGCATTGAGCTAAGCAAGGACGGAGGAAGTGCATTTAAAAAGGTAAAGCTAACTGTTGTCGACTGCCACACTGTTGCATTCTCAAATTTAAGCACTTACCTTGCATCCCTGCCCTCTGGCGCAGACAGAGATCATCCCTACAAGCTCAATATTACAGGGCTTAGTGAAAGTGATGTATACAATGGCGGTAGTGACTCAACAAATTTGAACAATGCTCTCAAGGCCGCAGGAAGGTTCATAGATCTTTCTGCTACAACGCTTCCATCAGGGCTTACATTACTGCAAAATGCCTTTGCAGGAAATAGCTACCTTGTAGGTGCCCCCTCTATTCCGAGCGGTGTAACCAATATGGGAGGCTGTTTTAACGGCTGCTCAAACCTAAAGATTCCTCCTGCAAGTATTGCAAACACTGTGACGGGTATGGCAAGCTGCTTCTGGGATTGCTACAGACTGGAAACAGCTCCTGCGCTCCCTTCTTCCGTAGAGCTTATAGGTGGTTGCTTTGGAGGCTGTTCAAGTCTAACTTCTGCCCCTGTAATACCAGCTTCCGTAACTAGTATGGTAAATATATTTAAAGGCTGCTCGTCACTTTCTGGAACTGTTACGGTAAACGCGCTCATAACGGATAGCGAAAAATGGAAAGATTCTTTTAACGGCTGTACCAGTTTGGCAAGTGTTGTCGTAAAAAGCAGCAACGTAAGAAATGCAATCCTTGCAGCGGATGGAAATTCGGCGGTGTCCTCAAAAATAGTTGTTACACCTTGACCAAATGGCCTTATTCTGTTAAAGTTATAACACTGTTTGCCAACTTAGCTCATCCGGTAGAGCAGCTCCCTCGTAAAGAGCAGGTGACCCGTTCAAGTCGGGTAGTTGGCTAATGCCCTTCTTTACAGAGGGGCTTTTTTGTTTTTAAAGACCAGTAATTTTTAGCAAAGTAAGGGTCAGCGCAGCGAGCGCACCGCCAGGTGAAAAGGGCGCAAGGACGCGCCCGACAGCGAGCGAAGCCGGCCCGGAAGAAGCAAACAGGAAGTTTGCGACTGGAGGGACCCGTTCAAGTCGGGTAGTTGGCTTTAAGCTCCTTGCTATCAGGGAGCTTTTTTGTTTTTAAAGACCAGTATTTTTAGCAAAGAAGGGTCAGCGCAGCGAGCGCACCGCCAGGTGAAAAGGGCGCATGGATGCGCCCGACAGCGACTGGAGTGGCCCGTTCCCTGAGCCTGTCGAAGGGAACATGTTTTCAAAGTGGTGCCGGCCCTTCGAGAACCTCAGGGACCGCCTCATGTGCCCGTCACCCTGAACTGCTACGCCACATTCGCACGCACTTGCTACGAATGTGGATTCAGGGGCTGTAGAAGTCCAAACCGCCAGATTCCACAGATTCCGGGTCTGAGCCCGGAATGACGGAGAAGCTAATCGGGGTTACTTGATTTTACGCCTACCCCCGATTGTAAGGGCGGCGCAGCCGTTACCGCAGTGCGGTAATGGAGCGGGCAGGGACCCGCGGAACCCTGGAAAGCGGGTAAAAAATGCCTTCCTTGGCATTTTTTACCCGCAAGTTTTCTTACGAAAACTTGCCTGTTTTTTATGCTACCAGATGACGCGCCGTCCATGGCGCTGCTTGTTTAATAATTGGATAAAAGTGCAAATGCGACTGGCCGGTCAGTAGAGACGGACACGGTAAAAGATGTCATGCCGTCCAGTGTTTATTAAAGAAAAAGAAAATCATAAAAAAATTACTTTCGTATTGTTTTTGTGCTGGTTTTGCCAGTTGCCTCGTTTACCGTAACAAGAGCCCATTCCTGGTTAAAGAGAGTGTCAAAGCAGCGTTCTGTGTAGTCGCCAAGTTCCTTGCTCTGGTGGTGGTGCACGTGGCCTGCGTAAACGTCCGTTACGCCTTCCTTTTCAAAGAGGGTTATGACGCGGGTGGATTCCTCTTCGTTCTGCAGGCAGTAGTAGCTTAGTCCGTACATGCCGCTTCCGTATATGGGATAGTGTGAGAACACAATTTTTGGGCGGGGGTCGCTTTGCATGGCACTCTTTAGTTTTTTGAACTGCTTTGGCCCAAGTGAGCCGCTTCCCGTGTCCAGTGCGTAGTAGCTGAATGCGGAGCTTTTAAAGCGGTAGAATGAAGTGTAGGGAAAGCATAGGTCAGAAAAATCGTCCCAGCCTGAATTAAAAAGGTCGTGGTTTCCTACGATGTTCAGCACAGGTATTCCCCGGCTTTCTATTTTTTCAACAAAGTCGCAGTACTTAAGGAATTCCTTGCGTTCACCGCGCTCTGCAATGTCTCCAAGACAGACGCAGAATTTTGGGCTTTGGTCTGCGGGAAGGCCGTCCATCCATTCAAGGAATTCATCTTCGTCTATGTTTTCTGCGCGCTGGCTTCCGTAGTGGGGATCCGTAAAAATAACGAAAGTGTATGTTCCCGAAAGAGAAGCAAAAGTTGGGCCTACGCGCCCCTGGTAAAGTTCCTTCATCTGGTCGGCGCGTTCGTCCACAAAGTCTCCGTGGTGGAAGAGTTCAAACGCACCGTAACCGCAGGACGTGAGTTCAAGTGCGGTGAGAAGTATAAATATGCGGCTAAAAAAAGAAATGAACTTTTTCAAAAGAACCACCTTAGCCTTAATGCAAATTCGCAGGAATCAAACATGGCGGAATTTGTAAAGAAGTCCGTGTACCTAACCCTTGCCTCTGCACCTAATTCCTGAAGTGCGCTCAAGTGGAATACGCTTCCGGCACAAAGGGCGGGGGAGCCAAGCAGGTTGTAGCGGAAAAGCTCGTGAGTCCTGATTGCTGTGTAGAATTCATACCAGTAAAATGGATAGAAATGCAGGGAAAGGTCAAAGCCCATGGTTAAGTTTGTGAGCACCGGGTTTGTGTCGCGGATTGCAAATATTGTGCGCATCTTGTAGAGCGATACTGTATTCACCTTTAGGCTGAACCAGCTTACGGGTTGGGTTTCCAGCCAAAAGCCTGCAAGTATGTTGTTGGTTATGCTAAGTTCCTGAAAGTAGGTAAAGTTGTATTTTGCCCCAAGACCCATGCGGCCTTTGCTCCACCTGAATGGCCACCAGATGCCCTGGGCTGTAAACTGGTAGTCTTCTTCTCCCAAAAATCCTGCTGCCAGAGCCGTTGCCTTTTCCGACTCGTAGGTGTAGCCAAATTCAAATGCCAGCTGGTAGGGGTCAAAGCCGTTTCCCGTGTTGTAGATGGGTGTCATAAAAACGCTGTGCGTAGGCTGCGTGTCGTTCTGTGCCTGGGCAAAAAGCAGGGCTGGAGAAAGAAGTAAAACTGCTTGCAAAAGGAAAAACTTTAACTTCATTTTTTTTCTATTATATCATTCTGAAAATAATATGGCAATTGGCTTTTTTGTCCTTTCTTTTTTTTGATGGGACTCTTATGGACGAAGTTCTTAGGACGAAGTCTTTAGGACGAAGTCCTTCTTGCTCTACCAATTCAGGCTTCTGCTAATTCGACCGAATATGCCTTTGCGCCACCGCCGTTCCGGGGTTCCGCGGGTCCCTTCCCGCTCCATTGCCGGGGTTCGACAAGCTCACCCAACGGCAACGCACTTCGTGCGCCCCTCCATGGCGGCGTAGGTTTCCTGAAAATTTGCAAGATGCAATAAAATAGGTTAGAATGAAAATATGAAAAACAATATGCTTTCCAAGCTTGTTGCATGTTACAACAGCACAAGCCTTATCCTGCGCATTTTTATTGGCATTGTCATTGGTGCGCTGCTCGGAGTTGTCATTCCCTCTCAGGAATGGATTGGTATTTTTGGCGACACTTTTGTTGGTGCGCTCAAGGCTGTTGCCCCGGTGCTGGTCTTTGCCCTTGTTACAAGTTCACTTGCCAAGGGTGGAACAAAACTTGACCGCCGCTTTGGAACGGTACTTGTGCTTTATATGGTTAGCACTTTGCTTGCTTCCCTGATTGCTGTTGCGGCAAGCTTTATTTTTCCGCAGACGATTGCCCTTGCAAATGAAGCTTCCGCTGATTCAGCTCCGGCCGGAATTGGACAGGTGCTAAAGAACCTTCTTATAAATGCTGTTTCAAATCCCATTGATGCCCTTGCCCGTGCCAACTACATTGGCATTCTTGTATGGGCATGTATTTTTGGCCTTGCGCTAAAGTCCCTTGCAGGTGAGGGCACAAAGCAGATGCTCAATGATTTTGCGGAAGGGCTTTCCAAAGTTGTGCGCTGGATTATAAACCTTGCTCCCTTTGGAATAATGGGGCTTGTCTTTACGACGGTTTCTTCAAACGGCATGGGCATATTCAAGAATTACGGAACACTGCTTGCAGTTCTTGTAGGCTCAATGCTCTTTATGGCACTTGTGGTATCTCCCCTCATCGTTGCCATTACGCTAAAGTGCAACCCTTATCCTCTGGTGTGGAGATGCCTAAAGCAGAGCGGCATTACGGCTTTCTTTACCCGCAGTTCCGCCGCCAACATTCCTGTGAACATGGAACTTTGCGAAGAGCTTGGCCTGGACAAGGAAATGTATTCTGTTTCCATTCCGCTTGGGGCAACAATCAACATGGACGGCGCTGCAATTACGATTGCAATCATGACACTGGCTGCTGCCCATACCCTGGGCATTGTTGTGGACATTCCAACCGCGCTCATCCTCTGCGTACTTGCCACTTTGGGTGCTTGCGGTGCATCCGGCGTTGCAGGAGGTTCCCTGCTTTTGATTCCCCTTGCCTGTTCACTCTTTGGAATTTCCAACGATGCTGCAATGCAGGTTGTAGGAGTTGGCTTTATAATCGGCGTTGTTCAGGACAGCCTTGAAACCGCCCTCAATTCCGCAGGCGACGTACTCTTTACCGCCACCGCAGAATATCGTGCCTGGAAAAAACAAGGCAAGCCCTTGCCGGACTTCCTTGCAAAGTGATTTTACTGCTGCTTGCATGATGTTCTGTATGCCGCTCCGGATGTTTTCTTCTGGGGCGGATTTTTTTTATTGGCTGGGGATGTGCGTAAGATTTACAAAACGCCGAAAAATTTTCTTACAAAACGCCGAAAAAATTCTTTACAAAACGCCGAAAAAATGACATTTCTCTACCTAGGAAAATTTTAGGAAACACCCGCCTTGTAAGCACGCGCAATGGCAAGAAAGCTTTCAAGCTGCTGCTCCGTCAGTGTGCTGATTATGTGCGTAATTTCTTTCTTTTGCCAGTCAGACTTTACCCCGGACTTTGAAGGTGGGGTTGAAGAATCCCTTCCCGTAACAAGATATTCTGCTGTTGTGTTCAGGGCTTGGGCCATTTTTACCGCAATGTCTGCAGCAGGAATTGACCCGCGGTACAAGTACATGTTGAGCGTATTTATGCTTATCCCGACCTTCTTTGCAAAATCCAGCTTGGAAATTCCCTGATAGTTCAGTTCGTCCAAAAGCCTTTCCCTAAACAGTCTGTGCTTTTCTTCCATAATTCAAACATACAAAACCTGTGTAATTGAAACTTGACTTTATGTGTAATTGGATTTAATATATGTGTAAATACACATAAAATGTTTTGTAATTGAAATAGAACTTTGTCGTGAAGGTTAAGTTTTATTGAAAAATAAGCATTTGAAAAAAAAATATTGACTCTCGCATAGAATGATAGAGTGGACTGCTAGAATTAGAGCAAAACTAGTTGGAGGACGGTTAATATGAAGAGAAATGTTGTTACGGTTTGTCTTGTTTTGTTTGCATTGGCACTTTCTTTTAATGTAAGTTCCTGCAAAGGGTGGAAATTGGATGCTGAACGAAAAGCCAATGAGCAGGCTGGTTTTGGAAAGCTGACCAATGAAGAGCTTGAAAATGAGCGCAGTCAAAACGAGGCGGCAGGTCTAGGCAGAATTTGCAATGCGGAAGTTGAAAAGGAACGCTCGGAAAATGATGCTGCGGGACAGGGACGGTATACCAATGCGGAAATTGATGCCATGCCATTAAATCCGCGGAAAGTTCCTGAAGGATATGTTTTTGTGGATGGCAAAACTTATGAATTTGAAAAAACAAATATTGAATGTCTGAGCTGGGGAGAGCAATATAAACTTGTGACAGACCGCAAAGTGGCGGCTGTGGCCCCATTTATAATCGGAAAGACAGAAGTAACACAAAAGCTTTATGAAAGTATAATGGGCAAAAATCCTTCAAGGTACAAAGGAGCCAATAAACCTGTGGAAAGACTTTCTTGGTATAATGCCGTTGAATTTTGTAATGCCCTTAGCAAAAAGGATGGTCTTACTCCCTGCTACTCAAAGGATTCCTCTGGAAAATGGACGTGGGACAAAAATACGGACGGATGGAGATTGCCTACGGAATCTGAATGGAGATGGGCTGCAATGGGTGGGGTAAAAAGTAAAGGCTACAAATACAGCGGTAGCAACAATTTTGATGAGGTGGCATGGTCAATTTCTTATGGTTCTTCGGGGCCTGGGGATGTTGCAACAAAATTGTCGAATGAATTGGGCCTGTATGACATGAGCGGAAACGTAGAAGAGTGGTGTTGGAGGCTTATTTTCTGCGGAGCTATTTTCAATGATCAAACTGATGCTGTTGACAATTGCCATGAGCTTTCTTGGATAGATGCTTTGGGATCTACTTATGCATCGTCAGATGGGGCTGTCATAGGTTTCCGTATAGTCCGCTCAGCTCCTGTAAGCATAGCTCCAAACAAGGCAATGACCGCAGAAGCAAACCTAAAGCTCCGCTCTTCGGAAGCAACCTCGTCAAACGTTCTTACCATAATGCAAGCCGGTACAAAGGTGAAAATCTTGGAACTGGGCAAAAGCGAAACAATAGACGGAATAGTTTCTAACTGGGTAAAAGTAGAAGTTCAGGCCGATGCGAAAGACCGTGACGGAAAGCCAATTGAACAGGGGTTGGCAGGTTGGTGCTACGGCGGGTATTTGTTCTGAATGTGAAAGGGTTGGATTTACCGGTGTTTTGCCGGTAATGATATTTTACAAGATTTATATAGGAAGGTTCAAATGAAAAGAAAACTTGTTTTATTGATTGCTATGTTTTTTGCAATGGCACTTTCCTTTGCCGATGCAAATACCGTTGCTTTTTTCAAATATGAAGTAAAGGCTAGCGAGTGTAACGAAGACGGATCCTTGTCAGATAAAGCCAATGCTAGATTGGAAAAGGCAGAGAAGAAGAGAAAACTTTATGAGTTTAATTCCTTGGAGGATTTTGAAAAATTATTAAAAAAGCATAAGGGACAGTGCCTTTCCATAACAATTCCTGAAAATTCTAAGCTGCGTAATGTGGAAGAACTGAAAAAACTGTCCAATTGTATTTTTGATGACTCTTCAATAATTTTAAGAAAACTTTTCCCCAAAGACGCTATCTATTCGGGGAAAAACATAGGATATAGTGAAAATAGTGTTCATGATGACTTGAACACAATACTGAATAAAATACCAGAGGTGTCAGAATCACCTATATGTGTGGATTGCATTATTCTTAATGATGCAGGAAAGAAGGATTATATTTTTATAATTTTCTGTGAAGGCTTGGAGATTCTCTTACAGCAGGAAAAAGAACGCGATGCAAATGAAGCAATAGGCTATGGTCGGATTACCAATGCAGAATTATTAATAAAACTTGATGAAGAGCGAAAAACAAATGAAAAAGCTGGTCTTGGAAAATTGACAAATGCAGAAGTTGAAGAAGAACGCAAGGCAAATGAAGTTGCGGGAAATGGAAGAATTACTAACGCAGAACTGTCAAGAAAACAGGAAGATGAACGCGCGGAAAACGAGGCAGCAGGATTTGGTCGAATTACAAATGCGGAGTTGGCAATAAAATTTGATGAAGAGCGAAGAACAAATGAAAGGGCTGGTCTTGGAAGATTGACTAATGCAGAAGTTGAAAAAGAACGCAAGAGAAATGATTCTGCTGGTCGGGGATACCTTACGAATACGGAAGTTGAAAAGGAACGTAAGGCAAATCAGGCAGCGGGTCGCGGTCGACTTACAAATGCGGAGATAAAGCTAAAAAATAAGCAAGCTTTTATGAAAAAAGTTCCAAGATGGATGGGTAATTCTGTAGTTTTACTTACGGATTATTTATATGGTTCAAATTTGACAATATGTGATTTGTTTTACAATCCCAAACCGACTACATCCGTTGTTGTAAATTATTCTAAAGATGAATTAAAATTGCATCAGGAAATTAAAGCAAATGGTGTTGTAGCCATGAAAGCCGATTTGACGTTAAAATTGACGAAAGTAGGTGATGCGGGTACTTGTTATATTTCAAGATTGTATGTTGAAAGTCCTTTGACTTTCGAGTCTCAAACAATGACTTGCTATGGCCCCTATAATGATTCTGGTAATTATGCGCGAATACTGGGGGCTTTAAAAAGTCTTTTATCGCTTATGTATGATTATGATTAAAGATAGGGTGATTTGAAAATTATTTAGTGCTTGCTGAATTATTTTTTTTCAGTAGGCACTATTTAAATAATTGGAGAAACAGAAATGAAACATGTAAATATATATTTGAGATTCCTTTTTGTAACAGGTCTTGTTTGTATTAATTTTTTATCATGCAATACAGAGAAAAGAAATTTTCTAAAAGAATATGGAGATTTTGTTGCTCATGTTGAAGTACTTGCTGCAAATGAAGATGTTTCAACATATAGTGAAGTTGAATGCTCTAAAGCAGAATTTGAAGAGCGTTATAATTTAATTAGTAACGAAAGGGCTTTTTCATCTGAAGAAAAATCTCTATATGTAAAACTAACACAGCGTTACAAGGCTGCAAAAAAATCTCTTGATAAAGCCTATATAAAGTCGGAGGTGAAAAAAACAGGAAAATCATTGGTAGACGGTTTAAAAGGATTTTTAGATTCCTTTGAGGAGAAATAGAATGACAAGAAAAAGAATCGTTGTATCAAGCATAAATATATTTGTTTCATTGGGGATTATCTTTTCCTTGTTTCTTTCAATAGCTTTTTTTGGCACTTTTGGATCGGAGAATGCGATTGAATTTGTAATAGGGTGCTGGAAAACCTTTTTTGAGGGAAGAAGTGAATTTTCGCTTTTGTGGTTTCTGGGAATGTTTTTGCTTGATGTCTATCTCTCTGTTTTTTTACTATCTGTAATTGTCGGTGCAATTTGCTGTATTGTGCATGAAATAAGAAATTTGAAAAAAAACTCCTCTGAATACACTATATCGTTTCTTTGTTTCGGTATTCCTGCTTTAATATCGCTCTTGGGTGTCGCGGAATATATTGGATATGCATGGATTGTGCATTTGATTATACGAGGAATTTTATCGATTTTTTTGGGTCAAGGTGTTGTTTTAAGATTTTTTGGGACTGGCATATTTTTGCTTCCTGCTCTTATAATTTTTCACCTTGTCTTTAATCATTATATGGATGATGAAAAAGAAGAGAAAACAAAGCCAAAGGGAAACTCTGAAGAACAAGAAAATGAATTGCAAGAGAATCTTGAGACCGTATTAGGAGATAATACGTCTTTATTGACAGAATCAGAAAAGCAATATGCAGAAAAACAGGAAAAACTACGTGAGGAGATTCTTGGCAATATTTCTTTGAAGGACGGATATAAATTTGCATCCGTTCCTGGGAGAATTTTTGCAGAGAAAATAGATGTTTCTGGCTCTTATTGCTGTCCGTATTGCTATGCGGAAGTTTCTTCTGATGTTTCATCTATGTGTGGGAATTGCGGCAAATCGCTTGGAGTGTCCTAAGGGGCATAGTATATTAATTTTTACTATTTTTCTCAAAAATCAAGTAAAACTTCGGAATCTATGCCGAACTTTTGCCAAAAAACTGGAAAGTTTGGAATGTGTGCCGAACTTTTGGGAAAAATATTCCTTGACTTACTGCTTTTTTTTTTCTATTTTAAAGCGTATGGGTGGGATGGTGCTTGTGGCGAGGAAGCTTAGGCCGCTGGATTTTGTTTTTGTGGCGGGGGTGCTGGGACTTGCCTTGTTTTTGTTTATTGGACTCAGGAAAAATTATGCTTCTTCAAAGAGGAATCTTCTTGTGCAGAGTTCTGAGGGTGGGGAATATGTTTTTCCGCTTGACCGCGACGGCCTTTATAATGTTGCCGGTTTGCATGGGGATTCGGTGATAGAGGTTCTGGATGGTAAGGCCAGGTTTAAGGATTCTCCCTGCCCGAACAAGACTTGCGTGCAGCAGGGCTTTATTTCTTTGCCTGGGGAATGGGCTGCCTGTTTGCCAAACGATGTTTTTATAATGGTGCAGGGGTCTGCAAAGAAAGGTTCTGTGGATGCCCTTGCAAACTAGGGGCTGTTTTTCCCGGGAATGACTGTGAGTGGGCCTTCTTGCCATTAATCCTAGCCCCGATTGAAAGGGCGGCGTAGCCGTTGCCGTCAGGCAATGGAGCCGTAAGGCGGAACCCTGGAAAGCGGGATAAAATGCTGCGGAGTCTGGCCGGACACGTAGTGCCGGACACAGTTAAAAAAAGAAATGTGCTCCAGATTGGGAAGAAAAAAAAGGAGAGATTATGGCTAAGAAAAAAGGTTCTATCGTATATAAATGCTCTAACTGTTCCTACACTCAGCCGGGGTGGCTTGGACGCTGCCCGAATTGCGGCGAGTGGAATTCCATGCAGGAGTGCATTGTTGACCCGAATGCGGCGACTCCTTCTTTGGCTGTGGACGGGACTGCCGTAAAGGTGAAGCCTGTTCCGATGGCAAAGATTTCTGTGCAGGATGAAGGGCGCATTTCTACGGGCAGTGCGGAATTTGACCGCGTGCTTGGGGGCGGGGCTGTTAGGCGGTCTGCAATTTTGATTGGCGGTGAGCCTGGCATTGGAAAGTCTACGCTTTTGATTCAGACTGCCGCTTCTTTTTTGAAGAATGCCACTTCTTCTTTGAAGAATGTGCCTTCTTCTTTAAAGAACGCGCCTTCTGCAAAGGGGGCGTCAGGGCACAGGGTTCTTTATGTTTCGGGCGAGGAGTCTGCTTCACAGATAAAGGGGCGGGCTGTAAGGCTTGGGCTGGACACTGATGCGGTGGAGATTTTGTGTACGCTCCGGCTTGAGGATATTCTTGATGCGCTTGACTCTTTGAATCCTTCCTTTGTGATAATTGATTCTATTCAAACGGTGTATTCGGTTCAGGCGGGGATTGTTCCCGGTACTGTTAGCCAGCTTAAGTATTGCGCAAACGAACTTATTTCTTGGGTAAAGGAAAGGGACAGCGTTCTTTTTATGACTGCCCACGTGACCAAGGCCGGTGACATTGCGGGGCCAAAGAGTCTTGAGCACATGGTGGATACAGTTATTTCTTTTGAGCGCAGCAATGACGAGGTGCGTTTTTTGCGGGCTACTAAAAACCGCTTTGGTTCCATTGACGAGCTTGGGATTTTTGAGATGGAGGAGAAGGGGCTTAGGGAAGTTGCGGATCCTTCATCACTTTTTCTTACGCGTAGGGAAGGTAGTACCCCTGCCGGTATTGCCTGTGCCTGTGTTTTTGAAGGAACGAGGGCTTTTGTTGTGGAGATTCAGGCGCTTACGGTTCCTGCAAAGGCTTCCATGAACCGGGTGTATTCGGACAAGGTTGATTCTGCCCGGGTTAGCCGTGTGGCGGCTGTTCTTGAAAAACGGGCTGGAATTAAGTTTAGCGACCAGGATTTGTATATTAACGTTGCGGGCGGGGTGCGGCTTACAGAAAGCGCTATAGATGCGGCTCTTGCGGCTGCCCTTTATTCAGCACGGACGGATTTGGCTCTTCCGGAAAAGACTGTGGTGACAGGTGAGCTTAGCCTTGCGGGGGAGATTCGGCCTGTTAGCAAGATTAAGCAGAGGATAAAGACTGCTAGGGAGCTTGGCTTTGACAATATTGTTGCGCCGGGGAAGGAAAGCGGTACCAAGGGGGCTAATTCTGTTAAGGATTTGCTTGCCGTGCTTTTTGCGGGGAAGTAGCTTATGGTGGCGGTTTGCTCTTGTCCTTTGACTGTGCTATAATGGGCTAAAGGCGGAAACTATGTTTGGAATGAACGATGAAGATTTGTTTGTGTTTTTGGGGGCTGTTGCGGACGACACTGTTCTTGGCGTGGAAGAAGCGACTCTTTTTGCCAAGAACGAAGTTTTTAGCGAGATAGAGATGCAGGCTGAAGGTTCAAAGATAAAGGGCTGTCTTTTCTTTGGCAGAAGGGGGGCCTATTTTTACACTGAACCAAAGAACGTGCATTATGACTGGCAGAGGCAGCTCTTGAAATTTAAAAAGCTTAAGTGTGCTGAATTTTCCGCTGATTCAAAAAAGAAGTCTCTTAGGGTAAGCTTTAAGGGACGCTCCGGTTGCGAAATGGAGTTTACGCTGGAACTGGAGCGCGAGGCATCCGGCTTGATAGAGGCTTTTGAAGATTACGCAGCCTGCTGTTCAAAGCCTTCTTCTACCAGTGAATCTTAGCACCTATTGCGGCACCGTGTCCCTTTACGTTTAAGAGAGGGTTGTGGGTGTACTTCCATGCTCCGTAGGCTTCAACGCGCGGGGCAACCATTGCTCCTACTTCCAGGTGGGATTCGTAAATGGTTCCAACATCGTACTTGTCGTAGAGTGACTGGATTGTGCCCCTCCATTCGATAAGGATGGGGTCTACCGGATAGGATTTTGCGATAAGTCCGAATGTAATGCCCTTGCAGTCGATTGCTCCGTACCACTTTGACCATTGAAGGTATGCGGCAAGGCTGAGCGGGTTTGTGTACCAGAGGGAAAGCTGGCCTCCAAGGCGGACGTTTCCTGCGTACTTGCGGCCAGTGTCGTAGATGTCAATTGCCACTTCCGGCGGTGGAAGCTGGGATGGGTGTTCTTCAAAGTCATTGTTGTCTTCCCAGTCTCCTGTGGGGTAGTAGATTGTGTTTTCTATTACGGGGCCTATGAACTTCCACAGTATTCCTTCCAGTCGGCTTTCGTTGCCCCATACTTTTTTGGGGAAGATGAATGCGTTTGATTCAATCTCGAAACGCCAGTCCTGGTATGCAACGGAGTCGGGGGCTGAGCCGAAGAGTTCTGCAAAGGAGAGGTATTTTCCGTTTGCGTAGGGGTAGGTGTCAAAGGAGACGGTGAAGTTGTTCACGAGCCACAAAAGGCCAAGTATGTCGTCTATTATGTGGTCGCCGTAATCGCTGGATGAACTGAATTCGTCGATTTTGTCTTCTACGATGCTTTGGGCAATCGTGGATTTTCCAGAGCTTGCCATAAGGGTTTCCTGACTAAAGGAAACTTCTGCGAAGAGGGGGATGCTTGATGCTGCCAATAAGGATGAGAGAATTCCGGCTGCTATCGTTTTTTTCATATAAACCTCCTGTTTACAGATACTATATACTATAAAACATATACTTCTGCAACTTGTAACATGCATCTTGCCTAGGCCTACTTGCAACTTGCACTGGTGGCGGTGCATCTTGCCAAAGGGGGCTTGCCGGAACTGAATGAGCGTCCTTGTTTGAAAAATGCACTTGGCTTTTGCAATTCTATTTCTTTGCCACGATTACCATTGTCTTTGCGTTGTAGTCGTAGGGTGAAAGGTCAAAGCCTCCGTAGACTTCTGCAGAAGAAAAGCCGTTTTGCAGCAGCAGGTCCCTTAGCTGTGGGGCGGAATAAAGCCTTTGCACAAATTCATGCTCCATGCGGCTGCCGTCCGGGTCCAGGAGAATCCACTTGGAACGCAAGCCTTCCCATGCTCCGTCCACGGTAAATTTTGTTAGCACGGTCTTTCCTGCCCTCTCAAACCATTCGCCTTCCGTGAACCATCTTACCGCAGTTTCCCGGCTTATGCATTCAAGGATGAATGTTCCACCGTCTTTTAGGGTGTAACTAATGTTCCTTGCAATGCGGAGGTCTTCTTCTATACTGTCGCAGTAACCAAAGGAATTGTATATGTTTACCGCCGCATCAAATTTCTTTTCCGGTGGAACAGAAAAAGTCCTCATGTCCGCATTTACAAGCTCCAGAGAAACTCCCTCCGCTTCGGCACTTTCCTTTGCGGCTACAAGGAATGGCTCTGTTATGTCCACGCCGGTAACGTCCATTCCGCAAAGGGCAAGTTCTACGCTTATCCTTCCAAGTGCACAGCATGCGTCAAGAACGCGGTCGCCTTTTTTTAGCCCGGCAATTTTGCAGCAGCTTTCCGCAACCCCGTGAGCCTCTGCCCAGTGGACTTCGTCAAACATGATTGGGGCGTAGTTTAGCCAAAAGCTTTCGTTTTCAAACCATTGTTTCTTTTTCATAGTATGCTTCCTATTATGAATCTTTTGTTTGCTGTCTGCAAGAGCTTTTTTTTAAGAAATGGAAATCTGTTTTGGGATTGGGGGCTGTTTGGGAGGGGGGGCTTGTTTGAGGCGGCTGTCTAGGTATGAGTTTTTTTTAGCAGATTATCGGGTCTGGCCTAATATGTTACTTGCCAATCCATATCGAGCCATGGAGGGCGGCTTAGCAACATGCAGAATTGAGAAGCGATTCTGCAATCCCAAAAAAATCTACGGATGGATTTTTTTGGGTCAAGAAACCTACGCGGGATTGTAGGGGCGGCGTAGCCGTTGCCGCGAAGCGGTAATGGAGGCGAAAGCCGGAACCCCGGAAAGCCCGTGGCGCAAAGTAGTGTTCGGTCGAGTTAGCCGGACGCTTTATGGTAGAGCAGATAGTGGTTCGTCCAGAAAAAAATATCCAATAAAATAAACTAAGCGCCAACTGGATTTTTTTTTGTTTTTATGGTAAGTTTTTGGAACTTTATAAAAGTGCCCTGCGCTTTTTTTGCGTGTCGGTGCGAGGAGTTTATTGTGAAAAAATTATTTGCGGCAATTTCTTTGATGATGGTCTTTGCAATCCTGTTTGCTTCATGCGGAAATTCAAAGGTGAACAAGGCTTATAGCGATGCAGTTGTATGGAGCAAGGCAGAAGACAAGAATCCGGGAAGCAGCGAGACGAACGAACTGTTCAAGAAGTATATTTCTTCTCTTGCCCAGCTTAACAAGGAAGAACGTGGCCAGCTGGTGGAAAAGCTAAAGAAGGCAAAGCTTGATACATGTGCAACGATCGCAAAGCTTGACGTTCAGAAGGCAAAAAAGATAATTGATTCTTTGGAAGATGCTACCACTGACGGAGTGAATAAATTCCTTGATGTTGTAGAAAGCGGCATAGAAAGTTTTGACACGGAAACATTGGAAAGCGCTCTTGAGCAGTTTGGAAATTCTGCCGAGACTGCTGGGGCTGCCGCAGAGTCTGCAATTGATGATTTTGCTTCTTCCACGGAGTCTGCCCTTAAGGGAATAGACATGGACGAACTGGACAGCGAAATCTCCAATGCACTTGAAGGTGTGTTCAGCGGACTTGATTCACTTGGTTCAGCAGATTCAGATTCAGA
>DFJV01000025.1 GCA_002373205.1 Treponema sp. UBA3662 | reverse complement strand
CCGTCTTCGTCCAATGTCTTGAACGGATCATGGAGGAGAACTTTCTGGTCAAGGTAAGAATCGATGAACTTAGAGTAGTCATCACGGCTAAAGCCGAATGTTGTCTGTGTAAGGTCGTTTGTACCGAATGAGAAGAAGTCTGCATATTCTGCAATCTGATCTGCTGTTGCGGCTGCACGTGGGAATTCAATCATAGAACCAATCTGGAACTTGAGCTTTGTTCCCTTTTCCTTGTTTACCTTAGCAATAACAGCTTCTGCCTGTTCGCGGATCTGCTTGAGTTCGTTAACAGTTGTTACGTTAGGAATCATGATGCGTACATCGTGCTTGATTCCCTTCTTTTCTGCTTCTGCTGTTGCGAGGGCAATTGCCTCAACCTGCATTTCGTAGATTTCAGGATATGTGATTGCAAGACGGCATCCACGGTGACCGAGCATCGGGTTGTGTTCGTCGAGGTCTGCAAACTTTGCCTTAATAACTGCAACGTCTACATCAAGCTTCTTTGCAAGGCTCTGTGCCTCTGCATCTGTCTTTGCCTGGATGAATTCGTTGAGCGGCGGGTCAAGAAGACGGATTGTAACAGCGCGGCCTTCCATTGTCTTGATGATTCCAAAGAAGTCCTTCTGCTGCAAAGGAAGAATCTTGTCAAGGTTCTTCTTGCGTTCTTCTGTGCTGTCAGAAATAATCATCTTCTGGAAAGAAGTAAGCTTTGGTTCGTCAAAGAACATGTGCTCTGTGCGGCAAAGACCAATACCTGCTGCACCAAAGCGGAATGCCTGTGGAGCTTCGTTCTGTTCTGCGTTTGCAAGAACGTTGAATCCCTTTACAACCTTTCCGGATGGAGTCTTGCGAACAGACTTTGCGCGAACTTCGTCTGCCCAGCTAAGGAATGTTTCAAGGTCGCCGGAAACAGAAGCTGGAGTTACAGGGATAAGACCTGCATATACTCTACCTGTTGAACCGTCGATAGAAATGGTGTCGCCTTTCTTGAATACCTTGTTGCCAATAGTAACTTCGTCTTTTCCAGAGAATACAACTGCTGCACAACCACAAACACAAGGAGTTCCCATACCACGAGCAACAACAGCTGCGTGAGATGTGCGTCCACCAGTAGAAGTAAGGATACCTTCTGCAACGTACATACCTGCAATGTCATCAGGAGATGTCTCTTTGCGGACGAGCATTACCTTCTTTCCGTTCTTGTGCCATTCAACAGCTTCTTCTGCTGTGAATACAATCTGGCCTGCACCTGCACCAGGAGAAGCGTTAAGAGCTTCTGCCAAAGGAGTTGCTGCCTTAAGAGCCTTTGCTTCAAACTGTGGGTGGAGAAGCTGGTCAAGCTGGTCTGGCTTTACGCGAGTAAGAGCTGTTTCCTTTGTGATGAGCTTTTCTTTAACCATGTCAACTGCCATCTTAACAGCAGCTGCACCTGTGCGCTTACCGTTGCGGCACTGGAGCATGTAGAGCTTTCCTTCCTGAACGGTAAATTCCATATCCTGCATATCGTGATAGTGCTTTTCGAGGCGGTTGCGGATCTTTGTAATTTCAGCAAAAATCTTTGGCTGCTGCTTCTCGAGAGCAGAAATATCCATTGGAGTGCGGATACCGGCAACAACGTCTTCACCCTGAGCGTTGATGAGGTATTCTGCCATAAAGTGGTTTTCACCAGTTGAAGGATCGCGGCTGAATGCAACACCTGTTCCAGATGTGTCGCCCATGTTACCGAATACCATTGCCATAACAGTTACGGCTGTGCCCTTGATTACTCTTTCATCAATATTGTTGAGCTTGCGGTATACGATTGCACGTTCATTCATCCAAGAACCAAATACTGCGCCAATAGCACCCCACATCTGCTTTTTTGGATCCTGTGGGAAAGCTTCGCCCTTTTCTTTCTTGTACATTACCTTGTACTTGCTTACAATTTCCTGAAGTTCTTCAGCTGTAAGTTCTGTATCTTCTTTAATTCCGCGGTGTGACTTTACTTCTGAAATGATTTCTTCAAATTTATCATGGTCAACACCCATTGCAACGTTACCGTACATCTGGATAAAGCGGCGGTATGCGTCCCAAGCAAAACGCGGGTTGTTTGTCTTTTTTGCAAGACCTTCAACAGATTTGTCGTTAAGACCAAGGTTAAGGATTGTGTCCATCATACCAGGCATTGATTCTGCAGCACCTGAGCGGACAGAAACAAGGAGTGGATCCTTTTCGTCGCCGAGCTTTTTGCCCATTGCTTTTTCAAGTTTTGCAAGATACTTTTCAACTTCTGCATCAAGACCTGCAGGGTATTTCTTACCTAACTTGTAATATTCCTGACAAACGTCAATAGAAATTGTAAATCCCGGGGGTACAGGAAGGCTCAAGGGAGCTTTTGCCATCTGTGCAAGGTTGGCGCCTTTTCCACCGAGTAACGGACGCATTGTTTCATCGCCTTCTGCGTCACCGTTTCCAAAGAAATAAACATATTTGGTTTTAGCCATATGTCCTCCATATATATATGTAAAAACAAGTATAGCGTCATTTCATTTTACCGTCAACAGATACAGGGGTTTAGAAATCTAAAATTCTGCCTTTTTACTTATTTTTTGCGGCAATTTTTTTTGCAAGGGGCTTTCCGGTAGTGGTTGCTTGCAACCCGTTGCTCGCTAACCGCGCGCGGCCTGTCTTGCGCCAGGCGCCTTCGGCCTCCTCCAATCCCTGCCGTGCTTTTACCTGCTGTACGGAACAAAGGCTTTGCTGCCAAGAGTTTTCCAGAAGCTGTTAAAACAAAAGTGCCCGGGCAATCCCAAAGTAAACCAAAAGACTCGTGGCATCTACAATCGTTGTAATGAAAGGGCTTGCCATAACCGCTGGGTCAAAGCGAAGCTTCTTTGCCAACAGAGGAAGGGAACAGCCGATTATCTTTGCAACAAGAACCGTAGCCGCCATCGTAGAACAGACAACAAGAGCAACCCAAAAAGTCACGCCGTCATTTTTCAAAAGCAAATGGTCAACCAGCATAATCTTTGCAAAGCAGACAAGGGAAAGAACAAGGCCGCACAATACTGCCGTCTGGATTTCCTTCCACAAGACTTTTGGCAAATCCCTAAAGCCAACTTCTTCCAGCGAAAGTGCGCGTATTATCGTAACAGAAGACTGGGAACCGGAGTTTCCGCCAGTATCCATAAGCATGGGAATAAATGCCGTAAGCGCCACCTGAACTGCCAGTGCGCTTTCAAAACCGGTTATAATCATACCAGTAAAAGTTGCGCTCACCATAAGCAGCATAAGCCAAACAATCCTGTGGCGGAAGAGATCGAGCGGTGTTGAGCGAAGGTAGGTCTTTTCCGACGGAGACATACCACCCATTATTTCAATGTCTTCAGTTGCCTCGTCTTCCATAACTTCAAGAGCGTCATCAAAGGAAATAATTCCCACCATACGCCCATCCCCATCTACAACAGGCAGCGCATAGAAGTTATATTTGGAAAGAAGCTTTGCCACCTGCTCCTTGTCCTCGTGCGTCCTCACCGTAATTACGTTGTCCTTCATAAGACTGTCTATCTTTATGGAATCATCCTTGGCCAAAAGCAAATCCTTTACGGAAAGCCGGCCCAAGAGTTTCTTGTTCTGCGTAACATAGCAAGTGTAAAAGGACTTGTTGTCAAAACCAGTCTTTCGAATTTGCGCAATTGCCTCGCCCACAGTAGAGCCCAGCCTTAGCGAAACATATTCCGTAGACATAATTGAACCGGCAGAATTCTCTGGGTACTGCAAAAGTTGGTTTATCTCGTTGCGCATTTCGGGGGAAACCTGCTTGAGTATTCTGTCAACAACAATAGCAGGCATCTCGTCAACCAAGTCTGCCGCATCGTTGGCATACAGGTCGTTAACAATATCCTTAAGTTCTGAATCGGAAAAGCCCCGGATCAACATCTCCTGGAAGTCGCTGTCCATCTCCACAAAAACGTCAGCAGCCTTGTCCTTTGCAATCAGGCGGAACAAAAGCGGAATCTGCTTTTCGTCCACGCGCTCAAAAAGAGCCGCAAGATCGCCCGCCGCCATTGTGGAAACAATATCCTTTATAGTTGAATACTTTTTTTCTTCAAGAAGACGCTGAACCATCTCCTCGATTTTTACATTGAACTCTGTCATTCCATTTTGTATGAGAAATGAGAACTGTAAAAGTGGCTTGCATTAAAGCGGAAAGATTGCGGAAAAAGCCATGCCGTGCGTCCCAGCCTCTCCGTTTCTATGCGAGCCGGAATTACTGTCATCGCCCATAGCTTCCCCCTGTCTATTTTTATTTTGCCAGATTATACAAAAAAGAATACCTTTTGTCCATTGCTTAAGCTTTCCCCCTTCCCTTAACATAACCGCCAAAATCTGCTATAATCACCGCAGGAAAAAAGTCATGGAAATAAAAAACTACATGCACACCGTGCATTACTACGAAACAGACAAAATGGCAATCAGCCATCACTCAAACTACATCAGATGGATGGAAGAAGCCCGCGTGGATTTTCTTGATCAGATTGGCTGGGGCTTTGAAAAGATGGAGGCAATGGGAATTGTTTCGCCCGTCCTTGAAGTAAACTGCCAGTACAAAAAAAGCACCACCTTCAGCGATAAAATACAAATTGCGGTAAAGGTAAAAGAATTCAAGGGTCTTAAGCTTTGGATTGAATACGAAATGCGCAATGCCGCTACAGGAGAACTGTGCGCAATAGGAACAAGCGCCCACTGCTTTATGCACACCAACGGCAAACCAATTTTTATGGAAAAGGAATACCCGGAATTCTATTCAATAATGAAAAGCCATGAAATTCAAAAATGAATAAAAAGTATTTTTCCGCCTGCCTGTCATTATTTATTTTACTCTCATCAGCAAAAACTTCTTTTGCTAAGACTGTCTCCCTGCCCGTAACAGGAATTCCCGGTCTTGTGCCGTATACAGCAGACATTTCCCTGGACTGGGACGAAGCAGCTTTTGGCAAAAAGAGCGCATTCTTCTACAACCACTCCATTGCCCGAATGGCGGCCGTTTTTTCCGACAACGCCTATGTTGACGTCCTTGCCAAAAAAGACAATCCCCTTTACAAAACATACAAAACATTGGGCGTGCAGGACAGCGACATTTTCCTAAAATACAATGTTGACTACAACGATAAGAAATACGGCATAAACCAATGCGCATTTAGCATAGCGTCAAAAACTATCAGCAGCGCACAAGGGCCAAAGACACTTGTTTTCCTTATAATACGCGGAACTCCCCTTGGCCCGGAAGAATGGATTTCCAACCTGAACATAAACAATTCCCACAAAGAATCTCAGGAAATTCACGAAGGCTTTTCCATTGCAACAAAACAAATCCTTTTATACCTGGATGAATACATAAAAAAGCACAATATCAACACAAAAAATTCATTCATCCTAATAACAGGACACAGCCGCGGTGCCTCCGTAGCAAACCTTTGTTCTGTTTATCTTGCAGACAGCAAAAAATTCTTGGCAGAAAACATCTATGCATACACCTTTGCAGCCCCAAACGTTACCCCAAAAAAAGTTGGCAACCTAAGCCAGTACAAATTCATCTGGAACATTGTAAACGCAGAAGACGTAGTTCCAACCATGCCACCCAACAGAAGACTCTGGACCTTTCAAAAATACGGCAACATCCTTACCCTTGCAAACGCCTGGAACACAAATTATGAAATTTATAGAAAAGAATATCTTCCCAAGATGAATTCTTATTTCCACAAATTTTACGGGGAAGACTATTCTCCTTTTAAAACAGGCCCCTTCATTCCCATACTGATTACAAAATTCCTCACTTCCGCTTACCCGGAAATGGGTAAATTCTACGATGGCTTTTTGCACCCCCACAATTCTGCCGAAAGGTTTATAAAATACCAGGTCTTTTCAGGAAAAACTCCTAAGGATAAGGTTGCAAACGTCCTGTCCACTATGGATAAAATAATCAAATCAGATGACAAGCTGGAAAAAAAGGCCCTCTTGTCCAGCATACACATGCACACCATGGAAACATACCTTTGCTGGCTCCTTGCCCTTGACGAAGAAGAAGTTTACTCCAAGATGAACTGCGAGCTTGTAAGACTTCAGGGCCATGTAAACTGTTCAGTACTGAACGAAAAAGACGAGGTTGTACTAAAGATTGAAAATTCAAAAGTGATTTTTTCTTCTATAAAGTTTCCTATAATTGCATTTTCAAAATCCATAAACACAAGTTTTATTGGTTTTCCAAAAAACGCAAACTATAAAATTCTTGTCAGCTCAGACAGCCTTTTAAAGTCTTCATTCTATATTGAAGTGGAAGAATATTCCCCGGATGGCATTTATTTGGGTTGCAGCAAAAAAAGGGAATTCTACACAAGGGAAAACAATCTCTACGAATTTTCAAGAGAAAAAAGCATGTCTCAGGATTTTCCCCTTGCCGTACGAGAGTTTACCTCTGGGGCTGCTCTTGCAACTCAGGAAAAATACGGCTTACGTCCGGACAAAAAATTTTCTTTCCACCCGGAAATTTCTTGGGACTTAGACAACCGCATAACCCTTGGCGCAAGAATCGGAACCCAACAAATCTTTGGAACCTTCCTTAGCGACTTTAACATCCACCGCTTTGGAGACTACCTTGTACTCTGGACAGGCTTTGGTTCACAAAAGAAAATATACTCGCGCTTTTATTGTGACGCAGAAATCTTTACAAAATTTGTATATGTCCTTTCACCGGAAGATTCGGCCAGAAACCTGAATCTTGTGCCGGCCCTGCGCTTTAGCACAATCTTCCGCCCCCGAAGCAACAAGCAGCTTTTCCTTTCAGGTGTTTTTGAATTCAATATAGAAAACTTTAACGATGGTGCCTTTGAAAGCAACATCAAAAGAAATACCATTCCCGGACTAAACTTGGGAATACCCGTAAAAATCTATCCCACAATCCAGGCAGGAGTCAGGTTCTAAAGTGAACGTATTATTCTACGCATCTTCTTCAAATGAATACGACTCTCAGAACATAGAACGCCTGCGCTCTCCGCAAATGGCAGAAGAATGGATAGAGCTTGCCTCCCTTCATCCAGAACACAATTTTTTTATCGTAACGCAGCTGCCCTCCCCTTTTCTTGTAGACACAAAGCCAGACTACATTGGAATTGAACAAAGCCTTTGTCCCAACCTTTGCCAAAAAATTCTTGCGCAAACAAGCCAGGAAGAATTTGCAGAGCAAGTGTTAGCCTTTAAGCCGGACATCTGCATAGCCGCAAGCTTCTGGATTACCCCCTTTGACTGGCTCCCCGTCAGCGACGCAATGATTGCAGAAAAACTTGAAGAAGAAGGCATAAAAACCTTTTGCCACCCGGCAGAATCAACATTCATCTGTTTTGACAAGGTACGGACACATCTTTTTCTTGAACAAAACGGATTTTTTGTTCCCAAAGCCGTTTACATAAACCACTTGGAATATTGGTGCGAACGTCCCCACAAGGAAATAAAAAGCAACGTCTACAAAAACTACAGCCTTTCCAAGATAAGCAAAATGAATTTTCCTGTCATCATAAAAGATACAGTTGGGCTTAGCTCTTATTCAATGGAAGTTGCGGTAAGCTACAAGCAAGCCCTTGCCTATCTGAACTCTGGGCGTTCATCCACAGACAGAATCGTAGAAGAATTCATGCAGGGCATCCAGTTTGGAACGGAAATTTATGGCTTTCCCGGAAATTACATTGTAATGCCGCCTTTTATGTTCAGCGTAAACAAATACGGAATCACAAGCCCAAAACAGTGCATCAAATTAGGGCCGGTAACATCGCCCTCTTTCCGCCTTGATGAATTGAACCAAATGCTCTTAACCCTTGCAGAAAAAATGCAACTGCGCGGAATTGCACAGGTAGACCTTGTCTTTACAAAAGAGGGCTGGCGTATTATAGAAATAAACCCCCGCCTTTCCGGCATGAGCGAAACCTACGCCATAAGCCTTGGAACAAGCCTTCCCAAGCTGCTTTACCAAATTGCATCAGCAGAATTTTTAAAGAAGACTTTTACCCTGGAAACAAAAAACCTTTTGCCAACCCTTAACCTAAAGCTTCCTATCCTAACAAAAGAGCAGTTCACCAAAATAAGCAAAATTCCTTTTGTAAAATGCGCGCGCCAAATCTTTAACAGAATAGCAAAGCAAGAACGCGAAAAAGGCTATTGCGAAATAATATTTTCATCAGAAGTGCCATCTGCAAGTTTCAAAGACCTGGAAGCCAAGCTGGATTACCTTTACAAAGAATTCCCCGACTCAACGGAAGCAGATTTTTTGGAAACAGCAAAATCCATGATTGCCCTTGTAAAAGAAAAATAATCCTATAGCAAATTAATATTCCACATAATCATAATACCGTCAAAGCCCCACTTTGCACCAACATATTTTTGCATCAGCGTTTCTTCGGCTTCATATTCATCTGTATCGCGCTCAAATTTCCTCTTGCGGCTGACATTCAGCATAAGAAGAAGCGACTGTTTTTCCGTAAGGGTAAACTGCGACATTGCGCCAATCGAATAAGTCTTAAAAGCTGGGTTGTAGGGCTGGTAAACTTTGTCAAAATCATCAGCGCTGTACCTTCCGCTTATGGAAGAAGAAAGGCCCACCATCTTTAGCTTTGGACCATCAAAGGTATGGGCAAGCATTGCGGAAGCTTCGTAGCGCCAGCCGTTCACGCAATCACGCTCTGTTCCGCACACCCAAGGCTCTCCGTCGTCTGCACCGGAAAAAGCAATGTAATCTGTGTTAAACGAAAGCTGAATTATGTTATGCTTTGGCAAAAGAGCCATTGCCCTGGCACCAAAAGCCATTCCGTAAAAAAATTCAGAAAAAGAAGTAAGCGGGTCGTATTCACTTTCTGCCGGATTGTAAATTCCAATAAGGTCAACCCAAGTTCCATAGTTCCAAGCCGTGCCTATGCTGGCCTTTGCAAAAACAGAAAAAAGCGGTGTAATGCTTACGGAAGAAGTATAGCTTGCACCAATTCCTGCAAAAGAAAGCGACATATCTGCCGAATTCCTAAAAGAAACAATTCCTTTGGAAAGCGTGTGTTTGCATCCGCCGGTCAAAAAAGGAACAGGAACAATAAACAGAGGAATTTGCCTTAAAACTTGATTGCTTGAATACCTGTCGTAGTCACTATTTTGCGCAAGCTGCTCACCGTTAACGCTCATGGCAAAAATGCCAAGATTAAGGAAAGGCTCAAAACCTTCTTTGTGTGCTGACTGGCATTTTAGGGGATTGTCAAAAAAAAAGAACATTGCCAAAAGCAAAAATGCCCTAATAGAAATTTTTCTAATCATTTCCTACAGTTTAGCTACGCCCACCATACAACCGGGGTAGGCGTAGTTTGTAAAAGGTAAAAACTATCTATTAAAGACTGTGCCTTTTGAAATTGTTTCTGAGCCAATCTTAAAGGTTTCTTCTACGGTCAAACTATTTCCTGCAACCTCATTAGGCTTCAGCTTTGAAATCTGTACAGTATGGTTAACATCGGTAACCTCGTATATATTAACATTGTCAGCACCGTTCATATTTTCATTGGACAAGCTCCATGTGTATCCATCGTTGTCTACAGCCTTTCCGTCAATCCAGACATTGAGCTTATAGCGGCCTGCAAGATTTGAGTTGTTAAATTTAAGCTCAACCTTTTTTCCGCTTGATGTCTTTGCATTATAGGTAACATCAAAAAGATAAGCTGTCTGAGACATAGAGCCAACCATTGCTTCTGCAAACTCCATACAAGAAGTAAGCGATGCAACAAGCCCAAGCATGAATACTGCAACCAAAACCTTTACTGTCTTTCTCATATTGTATCTCCTCTGTTGTAAGTTAACATTATATACCGTAATCCAGTTTTTGCCACTTGTCAACCAAAACACAATCTTTAAATTTTATTTTATACAAAGTAATCAAATTTGCTTGTTTCAACACCATTGCAACCGGCATTCTCTGAATGAAAATCTATGTTAGGATTTTTTTCTTTTACAAAACTAAAGAATTCCTTCATTTCATCATTATGAGTATAATACTTTATTATAGCCCTCTGAACTTCTTCTTCATAACCAAATTCAGGCATTTCCATATAGCTTATTATGAATTCATCAATGCTATGCCTGTATCCTCGAGCTTTATAATGAACTATGCTTACAATTTTTTTGTATTCAAGATTTTGAACACCTTCGTTTTTTACAGAAAAACTTGTGTCATCATATTCAAGCTTCCAAAAAATGGTCCGGAAAAAAGTAACAATTGCACAAATAAGAATGAACAAGTAAAAAAACACGACGCGGGGTCCAAGTTCCTGTACTTTCTTAAATTTAATTTCCCCATTTGATATGTCCAAATTACTATGTTCAACAAAAAAGAGTTCCTTTCCGAATATTGCAAACACAATCAATGCCAGTATTACAATTCCTAATAAAACAGGCGTGACTTTTCTTCTAATAACTTTTGTCATTTTGATTCAGCCTTAGAATTTTCTGTATTGATAACCTTTTCAAATATTTTATTTATATCTCCAGAGATGCACTTATATCTTTCTTTAGCGCGAAAATTACACCTAAAGACATTGTTTTTTACGTTTACACATTTTACTTCCAGCGTATTTATGTTCAATTCAAACGTATGATTCCTTTCATTTATGATTGTGATTGTATTTTCATCCCTGAATTCCATGCTTTTGATAAATTTCCACTGAACATCTTTTTCAAGATATTTATCCATTTCTATGGCATAAATGGGAACAGAGCGAGAATTTTTTGGCTCCTCAGCTGATTCAATTACAACAATGCCAAAAAACCATTTACCATTATCAGATACATTTACGGCGCTTCGGTAAACAAGATTTCCTTTTGTTAGCGTTGCAACTTCCGGCGGAGGCAACCTTTTTGCAAAAGAAGATGCGGCAAACATTATCAATATTGATAGCAGCGTAAAAAGTTTTTTCATTTTATTCCCCGTGAATCACAGATTCAACCTGAGAGTTTTCTGCATTGATTACCATTTTAAACACTCCGTCAACAGAGCCTTCTGGCAACGAACCTGTTACAATCCATTTTTCTTTATATTTTTTGATGCGGTAAGGCTGTTCACCTTTAATGCTTTCTTCTCCATAAATTGGGAACAAAACTTCTTCTGCAACATTTACAAGGTCTTCTAGCTTTGTTAGTTTTTTTACCTCTGGCTGGGTTCTTTTATATTTGTACTTTGCATTATTGTTTACAAAATCTTCAAATTTCTTTTCATAAATTTCATTTATGTTTCCAGGGATGCATTTATATTCTTTATAGCTAAAGACATTGTTTTCCGTGTCTACGCATTTGACTTCAAAAGTGTTTATGTTCAATTCAAAAGTATGGTTCCATTCATTTACAATTGTAATTGTTTCATCATCCTTGAATTCCATGCTTTTGATTTCAATCCATTGAACATCCCTTTCAAGGTTAGTATCCTCTTCTATGGCATAAATTGGTATTCTATAAAAATATTTGGGTTCATCTACGGATTCTATTCTAACCGTACCAAAAGACTGGTCGTTGAAAGAATCTGAGGAGGCATAGTAGATAAAATTGCCTTTGGTAATAGGTTTAACTTCCGGCCGCGGCCCCCTCTTTGCAAAAGAAGATGCAGTGAACATTATCAATATTGATAGCAGCGTAAAAAGTTTTTTCATCTTGTACTCCCTAAAGCTCATAATCAGGACGAATTAAAATTGGGGCATACTTGGTCATTTCTATGCTTTTCTCGCCTTCTTTTTGCTCTACCTTTTTTATGAATTTCTTTGTCCTGGAATTTCCGTCATATTCATAGAATGAAAGAATATTATCCTGGCGTTCGGTAAAGATAAACATGTTTTTTTCCACAAAACAAAAGTTATAAATTTCAGGAGAAACTTCTTCAAGCTTTGTTCCGTCATAATCCGAAACATAGAGGCTTATCCTGTCTTTACTGGTCAATTTTTTGTCACTGTCAGAATCTTCTTTTATAACTGCATAAATGTTAAAGTCACATTTATCTTTTGTTGCTAAACAGGATTTGTATATATAGCCCTTGAAGGAAAATAGTTTGCTCTCTTTGCCATCCTTTACGAAGATAAAATTTATTAGCCCGTCATCATTGGCTGAATACTGGAGTGAATTTGCAAAGGCACCCTTCAACATACTTTCGTCACTTTCAAGTTCGTCAGCTTTTATTGCCCTTGTTTTTACAGAAAATACATATACATCTTTTAGCTTCTCATAAAAATCAACTAATTCCTCAAATTCAACGTCTTTTGCCGCAGGATCATCCTTGTCTATAATCTGAATATTGGGCGGGTTATGGCGGCGTGGAATTGAATCTACGATTTCCGAAACAAGAAAGACCAATAAAAAAATTGCAGCAATAATTCCTGCAAGAAAAACCAGTATGTAGTCAATTTTTTTGATTGTCTCAAAGTTTATTTTTTTCATTTTACTCTCCGTTTTATTTACTTTGCAGTTAGAATACAGTTAGAAAAAATCATTTAGAGGCTAAGGAAAAGATTTCATCCCGGTGAAGGTGGCCAAGTGTTTCCAAGGCTTTGGGTAAATCTGTACCCATGTTTTCTTGCTGATAGGTTTTTAAGTCAACTAAGAAGCGGTTCATGGAAAAGTGCTGGTAGACAAATACCTTCTTCCAAGCAGTATCTTCTTTTCCGTCTGGTAAAGTGTAGGCTTGTTTTAATTCTTCGCGGTAGGAGGCAAAGATTCCGTTTTTCTTGAGTTCAGCATAGCCAACAAGCCATAATTGGGGTACAGTTTGACCCATACAGTTTTTTAGCAAAGCCTGATGAAGCTGGGCGGCTTTTTTTGCCATAAGAATCTGGCTTTCCTGAATAAGATTTTTTATTTGCTCAGACCCGTTCTTTTTTAGGTACTTTAAGTGGCTTGTCTTTGCCGTATGAACCGGTGTTTTGTTCATTATGATGACGTTTTTCCTAAAATCCGTATGGAATTCAGGATGGCGGCGGAAAAATCCTTCTGCTATGCGTCCGCTTTGGCCAACAAGATACTTGCGGTTTTTGGAAAGCTGTTCTTCTTTGCCGGGATTGTCACCTATGACAAGCAGGGTAATTTCATCGTCTTTTGTAAAAGAGTCATAGGCTGTGTTGTAAACGACCGGTGTTTCTATTGGGTATTCTGGGGTATCCTTTACGGAAGCAGACTTTTGCAAAGGCTTTAATTCCTCTGCAAAAGCCGTATTCCATTGGTCGCATAATTCTTTGTATGAATTGCGGAAGGCTTGGAATGCCTCCCACTGTGCTTCATTCACTAGTATTCCTCTGAACCGTCATTATAGAGAACTGCGTCTGTAATGCGGTAAGAAACCACGACTGGAACAGCCGGCATGTTTTCCTGCTCTTCCTGGCCAACGCTAAAGAAGCCCATTACACCGTGAGTTCCGTTCTTAAGGTAAGGAATATTGTCTTTTATCAGTTCACCGTTAAGATATACGCTCCAAGTCTGAGTTTCATCGTCTGCAACGAGCTTTAGCTTGTTCTGGGTGTTGTAACCAGACTTGATTGCCGGGTGGGAATAGAAATAGGCCGTACCCTTGTTGTTTGGCTGAACCAAATCTTTGTAGTTCTTTCCGTCCCATGTGTAAAGGGCATATTCACCGTCGGTATTGATTTCGAAGCGGATGTAATCC
Organism: Treponema sp. UBA3662; assembly: GCA_002373205.1. GTDB lineage: Bacteria > Spirochaetota > Spirochaetia > Treponematales > Treponemataceae > Treponema_D. Next base: position 1,280 of record DFJV01000025.1, on the reverse strand, counting down.
TTAAGGTAGCCGTTTGCCAAATCTGAATAACCAAAGACAAAACCGTAAGCAGACTTTGCGTAACCAGACTTCTTGGTAAACTCGCCTTCAATCATGTTGAACTGGCCATATTCTGGTGACGTATAGAAATAACCGTACTTGCTGCCTTCGTAATCAGATGTCCATTCCTCTGAATACTTTTCAAGGTTGTCAAGAACAGTTGCTTTCTTTTGTGCATCAGCCTGAGCCTGTTTGCCACTTGTTGAGCCTGTATTCGTCTTAGAAGTAGTAGTTGTTGTAGTGGTCGTTGTTGTCTTTGTAGAAGGTGCAGCGTTATTCTTATTTGTGTTTGCGGCAATCTTCTGGTCGCTGGCCTTTTGTTCAGCCTGTTTCTTGGCGGCTTCCTGTGCAGCTTTTTGCTGAGCGGCTTTTTCTTCTGCGGCTTTCTTGGCAGCTGCCTGCTGTTCTGCACGTTTCTTAGCAGCTTCTTCCTGGGCAGCCTTCTGTTTTGCAGCTCTTTCTTCGGCAGCTTTTTTAGCGGCGGCCTGCTGTTCGGCACGCTTCTTTGCGGCTTCTTCCTGGGCGGCCTTTTGCTTTGCAGCTCTTTCTTCTGCGGCTTTTTTAGCGGCAGCTTGCTGTTCTGCTTTCTTTTTAGCAGCAGCTTCTTGTGCAGCCTTCTGTTCAGCCTGTTTCTTTGCGGCTTCCTGAGCGGCTTTCTGCTGGGCGGCTTTTTCTTCCGCAGCTTTCTTTGCAGCAGCCTGCTGTTCGGCGCGCTTCTTTGCGGCTTCTTCCTGAGCAGCCTTTTGTTTTGCAGCTCTTTCTTCGGCAGCTTTCTTTGCGGCGGCTTGCTGTTCGGCACGCTTCTTTGCGGCTTCTTCTTGTGCAGCCTTCTGCTGGGCAGCTTTTTCTTCCGCAGCCTTCTTGGCAGCTGCTTCCTGGGCGGCTTTTTCTTCCGCAGCCTTCTTGGCAGCTGCGTTATTTGCTGTAGAAGTATTGCTTGTTGTCTTAGTATTGGAAGAAGTTACGCTATTTGCTGTAGAAGGAGTCTTTGTAGTGCTTGTTGTATTCTGCTTTGAAGTATTAGTTGTAGTCTTTGTGTTTGTGGTTGTAGTGGTGGTTGTTGTCTTTTTAGACGGACTAGCAGTGTTTGACGCAACCTTCTGGTTCTGGTTTGAAGCCTGTTTCTTTGCAGCTTCCTGGGCGGCCTTCTGCTGGGCAGCTTTTTCTTCTGCGGCTTTTTTAGCAGCGGCTTGCTGTTCTGCACGCTTTTTAGCGACTTCTTCCTGGGCAGCCTTTTGCTT
>DFJV01000108.1 GCA_002373205.1 Treponema sp. UBA3662 | reverse complement strand
GCCCGCAACGCCTGCTCAAATTGGTGCGTGTTAACAGACAATTCCGCGAGTTTTCGCAAGAAAACTCGGTAGCAACCGCAGGTTGCGGACAACGCCCCAAAATTGAATAGAAGTTAAAAATATCAATCGCGAGTTACGAAGAATCTCTTTGCTAAGAAAAAGCACCGCTCGCTAAGCCTGTCGAAGCGACATTTCTTTGCAGACAAGCCTCATCCGCAGCACGGCACCCTGTCAAAAAAACTGTCACCCTGAGCTGCTACGCCACATTCGCACGCACTTGCTACGGATGTGGACTCAGGGTCTGTCCCAAAACAAACCACATCGGCATACTCAGGGAGCGGTACCCTCTTTGCTAAGGGGAAACCTCCGTTCGCTGTGCCTGCCGAAGCGACAATTCTTTGCAAACAAATCACATCAGCAGCAAAAGCGCACAATCAAAGGAAGCGGCACCCTGTCAAAAAAACTGTCACCCTGAGCTGCTACGCCACATTCGCACGCACTTGCTACGGATGTGGACTCAGGGTCTGTCCCAAAACAAACCACATCGGCATACTCAGGGAGCGGTACCCTCTTTGCTAAGGGGAAACCTCCGTTCGCTGTGCCTGCCGAAGCGACATTTCTTTGCAAACAAACCACATCAGCAGCACGGCACCCTGTCAAAAAAAACTGTCACCCTGAGCTTGACTCAGGGTCTGTAGAAAACAAACCTCATCCGCAGCACGGCATCCTACAAATCCAACATAAGTTTCGCACATAAATTCATAAAAAAAAACACAAATTCATTCAAGTTTTCAAAAGCCTCACCGATATTATAATTGTGCTTGACAAAGAGTTTCTGGCGGACGGGTCATCAGACATCCAGACGGCTGCCGGAAAATAAGCACAGTATCCAAATCTTTCATAAAAAACCGGAATCTAACATGCTTAACGATTCCGGCTTTTTTTTACCCCATCACCTGCCAAAACAATTGTGAGCGGCAGGACAAGACTCTCTGGCATCACATTTACTCCCGCATACAAAGCTAAACATTTTAAGCTTTCCTGCCGATAATCAGAATTGAGGTTCGCTATGGACAATTTTAAAGTTTCTCAGATTCGGCCCAACACGGTTTTTACAGCAGACGTATACTTGGATCCACAATTTCTCATCTCACCTTCCGGTTGCCCCATGACCCTCGGAATTCTAAACGCATTAAAAGAATGGAATTTCGAGACCCTGTCCAGCGAAGGCAAGGAAAACAAGGCAGACACGGCAAAGGAACAGGGCGTAAAAACAGAAAAGCCCGACCTTAACAACCAAAAGGCCAAGGAAATTCTCTCCAAGACGGAAGAAGTAAAGGACATCGTAGAAGAAGCAAAAGAAGTCAAGGAAGAAAAAGAAGCGAATCCAGAAATCCACAAGGCCCTGGAAGAAGCCAGAAACGAAACAAAGAGCGACAAGTCCCGCATGGAAATAGTGCAGGAAATTTACGACAAGTACCTAAAGTATATAGAAAGCATTTTTACAACATACGTAACGCAAAAGAAAATCAATGCAGAAGAACTAAACGAAACGGTAAAGGAACTCTGCGTATTCATTACGGAAAACCGCCGCTACGTACTGCGCATAATCCCAAGCCTGCAGCTGCGCAACAAGAACTTCCTCGTAAGCCACACAATGCGCTCAACTGTCCTTGCCGTTACCATAGGACTTCAGCTCAGGATGCCCCAGCCAAAGCTAATAGAACTTGGAGTTGCAAGCGTACTCCACGAAATTGGAATGTTGCGCCTTTCCCCCAACCTCTACATGAAGGACTCATCCCTTACACCGGCAGAGCGCAACCAGATTCTTACGCACCCAATCATCAGCTACAACATACTCAAGGACATGAACTTCCCGCTCAACATCCTGCTCGGAATCCTTGACCACCACGAGCGCGAAGACGGAAGCGGTTACCCGCGTCGCATAAGGGGAAACAACATCTCCCTCTACGCAAAGATTATAGCCGTTGCATGTTCATTCGAGGCTATTACTGCACCGCGTCACTTTAAGGAAGCCCGCACCACCTACGACGCAATGATAGAAATGCTCAAGAACCCCCACCACCAGTATGATGACACGGTTCTTAAGGCCCTGCTCTACAGCCTTTCAATCTACCCCATAGGTGCATTTGTCTACCTTTCAAACGGAAAGATTGCCCAGGTTATAGACGTTGCCCCGGACAACCCAAAGAACCCGATTGTCCAGATTATTGGCTCCAAGGATGCTAACGGCAACCCCGTCACTGCCCAGACAAACGACACGGACACAAAGATTGTGCGCGTCATGAACAAAAAGGAAGCAGACGACGTTGTAGCCGCCCTTCAAAAAGTCGCAAAGCAGTAAGCAAAAGACCTGTTAAATTTTCATACTTCCTCATTTTCTTCTTGCGGCACTTTTTCCTGCAGAACACTCGCGTCCCCAAAGAACATCTTGGCCATTTTTTAAGGGCTTTCCGGGGTTCCGCGGGTCCCTTCCCGCTCCATTGCTACCGCAACGGCTGCGCCGCCCCTCCAATCCCTGCCGTGCTGTCATTTGCTAAGGGGCTTGCTTGCAAAAAAACATCGCTCCCTGAGCCTCCGAAGGGACTTGCTTGCAAAAAAAACATCGCTCCCTGAGCCTGTCGAAGGGGCGTGGTTGCAAAGAGACATCGCTTCGACGGGCTCAGCGAACGGTGCTTGGCATAGCAATAGGGCTCCGCTCCCTGAGCCTGTCGAAGGGGCGTGACTGCAAAGAGATATCACTTCGACGGGCTCAGCGAACGTGCTGCGGTATAGCAAGGAAAGTGCCGCTCCCTGTGCTTGTCGAAGGGGCGTGTTTGCAAAAAATTGTCGCTTCGGCGGGCTCAGCGAACGGTGCTGCGGCGTAGCAAAAAGAGTCCGCTCCCTGAGCTTGTCGAAGGGGCTTGTTACCAAAAACGTATCGCTGCAACAAACTCAGCGAACAGTGCTGCGTCATAGAAAAAAACTGTCGCTCCCTGAGCTTGCCGAAGGGGCGTGGTTGCAAAGAGATATCGCTGCGAGCAAAAGTAGACGGCATCAAACCAACTTACATTTTTCACAGGGTTGTTTGCCGTGTTGCATTCAAGTGCATCCCTTTGCTCGGCATCAAGGTTATCATTGGAATGCTGGAAGTAGCTTGGGTTTTCTCCCATCACTTTTTCGTAGAGGCGCTGGGTTACCGGGGTTTGACCCATCCTGTAGTTTGTCCAGGGAATTGCAACCATTTTGGATTCGGGGTCTACGCTGAGGCTTATTACATCTTCTTCAGAATGGACGCAGTAGGCGGAATCCATAGCGCTTGTCCTGTTTGCTTGCGGCACTAATACCGCGGTCTGCCACCCGGCAGGTTTCGTCATAGTAGCAGTAGCTTCCACCGCGGCCAAAGCGTAAGGCGGGGTCGGAGGGATGGGTATCCCACACCCACTCCCACACGTTGCCGCTCATGTCGTAGAGTCCGTAGCCGTTTGGCTTTTTCTGTGCTACAGGATGCGTTTCGTTCTTGCTGTTGTCTCTGTACCAGCCCACCTCGTCCAAGTCGTCACTGCCAGAATATGTGTAGCTTTCACCTCCGTCTGCGGCTTCTTCCCATTCATCGTTTGTGGGAAGCCTGTATCCGTTTGCGCTAAAGTTGCATTCCACACAGGAGGCAATGCCCTCTCCATGATGAGGTGTATAGCCCCAAAAGGCAGGGTCAGTTTTTCCGTCCACGGAATATGCGGGGGTAAGGCCTTCAATCATGCTAAGCTTGTTGCAGAAATAGACGGCATCAAACCAGCTTAGGTTTTCTACAGGCCTGCAGCCTGTAATTCCCCAGCCAAAGCTGCTTGGATTTTTCCCCATCACTTTTTTGTAGAGGTGCTGGGTTACCTGTGTTGCGCCCATCCTGTATTTGCTTCCGGGAATGGCAACCATCTTGTATTTTGAGTCCACACCAATGCTTACAACATCCGCAGAAGAGGCAAGTTTCTGTCTTGTCATAAAGGCTCCTTGTTCAGATTACTGATATTTCCATTGTAACAGGCAAGTCTGTCATTCCATGATAGAGTAGATTTATTTATGCAACAAAGTTTGCAATTCGGTTTCTGCTAAAATTTGAACGAGTACCTTGTAATCAAGATACTGGATTCCATATTCACCTGCTGCAATTCTGTCCGCAAGTTTACTGTTGTAATAAATATCCATTGCAGTTGGCAAATCCAGATTTTCTGACTCAGCAAGGTATGAAATAATTTTTTCCTCAAGCCGTTCTTTATACGCTTTTTCTAAAACTTCGCCATCCATGCTAGACCTCTTCATACGAAATGAATTTCAAAACCTGATTTATAGCTTTTTGAGTTATAAATGCAATCTGTCCGTAGTCTGGATATGCCTTGATTTCCTTTATTGCACGCTCCTTGTCCCATAATCCGTTATGGTACATATCAACCACGCGAAAAACCTTATCATTTGCAACTTTGCCGAATATCAAATCATATTTTTCGTAATCTCTTCCCCCGTCCCTGCAATGGCAAACAAAATCAATCCATTCGGACAGATCTTCCCCAAAGTTTTTACATTGGAGAAAAGAGAAGTTTTCGTTCATCTCAAAAATATTGACAATCGATTTTTTACTTTCAAGAATCACGCCCTTTCGTTTAGCCCAGACCTTGGCTTGTTCTTTATTTGAGGTGACATAAAATCCCTTGCCAAAATCAAGCGGGCGGTAAGAATGCAGAACATCGGGATTTTTAGTCATGTACCACCACCAGAGGTGG
>DFJV01000018.1 GCA_002373205.1 Treponema sp. UBA3662 | reverse complement strand
GCAATCTACGAATTTGACCGCTCTGGAAACTTTGTAGGCAACCTGGTAAACGAAAAGTCTTTTGCCCGTCCAGAGACAATGAGGAACATAGGCTCTTATCTTCTACTTGCAGACAAAAACCGCATTGTAACAGTAGACAGTGCCTCCGGTTCTGTATGCGAAAACGCCACTACAGGAAAGACAGGCGCTTTAACGAGTGCCGTGCCAGACCGCAACGGAAACCTTGTCGTAACAGACTTCAAGGCTAACGACATCTACGTAATGTCCAAGGTTTCGGAACTTGTAGGCGGATATTTTGTCCAGATTGAGCGCGTCGTATCGGACAAATACCCACAGGTAACTGTAGAAGTCCGCGTAGAAAACCGCAAGAGGCAGCCGGTTGTAGGCCTTAACGAAAACAATTTCTTCATTACAGAAAACAAGAGACCTGTTTCCGAGATGAGGCTTGTAGGCTCTGCAAACAATAATGAATATGCAGACTTTACCATTCTTATTGACCGCTCCATAGAAATGCAGGCCTATGCAGAACAGGTAGACTCTGCTGTGCGCGAACTTACCGCCGCAATGAATGGACAGGGCAAGGTTCAGATTATTTCCGTAGGCTCAGTGCCGGTTACAGAATTTACAGGTTCTCCAGATGCGCTTAACACATTCTCTGTTTCAGCCCTTAAGAATCCATATTCACCAACTGCAGCCCTTGACCTTGGAGTTCGCCTTGCCGCAAACGACCTTATTAATGCAGAAAAGAAGAGGGGCATAGTCTACATAACTTCTGGAACTGTAACCCCAGAGTCATTCAGCAAGTACAGCCTTTCAGACCTTACAACATACATGAACAACAATTCAATTTCTTTCTCTACGGTTCTTGTGGCTCAGAATCCAGCCGGGGAAGAGGTTGAGTTCATCACCCAGAATACAACAGGTACAAGCTATTATGTGTACAGGCCGGAAGGTCTCGCACCTGTTGTAAAGGATGTAATTAACCTACCGTCAGGTTTGTACCAGCTTACCTATACCTCGGTCTCGTCATCTGAATACGGAAAGAAGTACATTCCTCTGGAAGTGGAGACATACCTTCTTAACCATTCAGGAAAAGACGAAAGCGGCTACTTTGCTCCTTTGGAATAAAGACGGGCCTTGCGTATTTTAAGCTCCGGATGTTTGTCTTCCATGGCGAAAATTGCTTCTTCAACCTTTGCTTTTTTTTCGTCAGCGGAAGCAAACAGGCTTCTTTGAACAGGTACGCTTTTATCTTCTACATTTTGGCAGGCTATACCCAATAGCCTTATTCCCCGACCTGCAGTCCATTTCTTTGCAAAGAGGGTCTTGCATCTTTCATACAAATCATCAGCATTACTTACAGGAAATTCAGATGTCTGCTGAACAGAAACTGTTGTAAAATCCTCATACCTTATTTTTAGCGCTACGGTTTTGCTCCTTACGTGCTCCTTGTGCATCCTGTAAAGAACGTTCATGCAAAGTTCCATTAGGGCAGTGTCTATAGAAGTCCTGTCGGTAAGGTCAAAGTCAAAAGTCCTCTCGGAACTTATTGAATGGTTCTTTGCCTCTCCGCCAAAAATCATATCCCTGTTACCGCGGACGGCATTGTACAAAAAACTCCCTGTTCCCTTGCCGAATATGCTTATAAGAAGATTTTCAGACTTTCCGTGAATCTCTTTTATGGTCTTTAAACCCGCAGCCTTAAGCCTCTCCTGGGTTTTTGTGCCGCATCCCCAGAGCTTTTCAAGTGGAAGAGACATCATGAATTCCTCTTCTTTTCCGTCCTGAACAATGGTAAGCCCGTCCGGTTTTTTTAGCCCGGATGCAATCTTTGCAACATACATGGTGCTTGCAATTCCAACGCTTACCGTAAGCCCTGTTTTTTCCAGCACTTCCTTCTTTAGTCTTTTTGCAGTTTCCTCCGCACTGCCAAAAATTCCAGATGTTCCGGTAAGGTCAAGAAAAGCCTCGTCTATGGACATCTGTATAACTTCCGGTGAATAGTTTTGGAATATTTCCATAACTTCAAGCGATTTTTCTTGGTAGCGCTGGTAATTCCCCCTGACGAAAATCCCGTGAGGACAAAGCTGAGCTGCCTTTACAATAGGCATCGCAGAGTGCACACCAAACTTCCTTGCCTCGTAAGATGCCGTAGAAACAACAGCCCTCCTGTCTCCAGGAATTCCCCCAACAATCAAAGGCTTACCCCTGTATTCGGGGTGGTCAAGCTGCTCTACGGAAGCAAAAAAAGCGTCAAGGTCAACGTGGAAATAAACTTTTGGTATAGCGGAATCTTCCTCCATAGGTTAGCTCCTTATGTTAACTTCCTTCTTCTGGTGGAACACTTCAGCAGAATTTTTTGAGTTCTGGATGAATGCGCTTATCTTTAACACTTGGTCCAGCCCCTTGTCGCTGGAGTAGACAATTTCAATCTGTCCAGCAGGATAGTCTGGTATTTCAAAGTATACCTTGTTGTCCGCTTCTATTGTATAGTCATAGTTGCAGTCGTAAAGCGGAATTGAACCGTCAGCCTCAAGGCTTATTGAATAGCGCAGTACCTTTTCGTCCGAGTCAATAACTATGTGGTAGATGTTAAGCTCCATGAATTCATTTGTAGTGTAGGAAATCTTTACCATCTCAGGATTGGTTCCATCTACGGTAGAAAGCCGGGCCCTAAAGGTAGTGGAAGAAGTGGGGCCGTATATTATCCTGATCATCATCCAGTAAAAAGAGACAAAGAACAAGATGATTATGGAAGTTGTTATTGTTGCATAGACAAGGTTCTTTTTGCGAGATGTCTTCTTTTTTGAGTTAAAGATACCCAGTACCATAAGTATTCTAAAAATCTGCATAAGAAGTGGGAGCAGGGCAAGTGCAAGAAGAATGTTTCCAAACACCGTACATACAGCAAACCTTCTTAGGCTAAGATAGTTGGCCCCTTTTAAGAAATCTATCGTTAGGTTTAAGAATGGAATAAGCGATACAAGGAATAGAATAATCATGTTTATCCTTGTCTTTGTTTTCTTTGCAAGTGCAAGAATTACGTATTCCGTAAAAAACATAAAAAAGAGTGAAAGGTCTATCCAGGTAAAGATAAAGATGTTCAGCGAAGACTGGAACATCATAAAGAAGCCTGTTCCTTCAAGGGATGTGTTGAACCTCTTTCTTAGCTGCGTAATAAAGATTATTACAAGTGCCATAAAAACAGATATTACTTTTATTCCCATAAGTACGAGAGGACTTCGTGCCGTAAATGAAAAAATCGTCTGCATAAGTACAAGAACTGCAACGATGATTATTATATAACCCAACGCTAGGAAAGCACTTCTTTTTATGTCCTTAAAGATGGCCTTGTTCTTGCTGGTGTCCTTGAATGAAGAAAAGCTTACCGTAAAAATAGTTGCAAATGCGAATATCATAAAGAAAAGCGCAAGGAGGGCTTCTCCATACCAGAAGGTGTAAGCGTCAATCTGGAATACCGAATAGTGGCGGTCCCAGATGGAGCTTCTTCTGGTTTGCAAAAGTTCTGCGGCTGTTATTAGAATCTTTAAGTCTTTTTCCGTTGCAGACAGTGCAATGCCAGCCGCGGGTATTGACTGTGCAAAGAACTGCGAGACCCGTCTTGTTTCGCGGGCAATGCCAAGCCTGTAGAGCATGGAAAACGATTTTGGCATGGAAGGGGATGCTCCGTTTTCCTGGCAGGAGTCACAAAGTGATTTTACCAGCCATGAAGGTGAAACGTCGGAACTTCCGCCGGGTATTACGGAATAAGTCTGCTTTGCAAAGAAGGAAAGGGAAGTACTGCTGCTTTCGTCTATAACTATTGCGCACATGTTGTCCGAATTCCTTACGGATGTAGTAAAAACTGCGGAGCCTGTGGGGTGGTGTTCGCGCCCCTCATCACCCCTAACAAAGAGTGCGTTGTCGTTTGCGCTCAAAAAAACAATGCAGTCGTAGTTAAGGTTCTTGCCCTTAAGGTTGTCAAGAAAAGTAAGCAGAAGGTTCATGTCCTTGTAAAAAAAATCCTGGGTAAAGGAAAAAACTACGGTGTCAATCTCGTTCTTGGATTTTCTTACGGAAGGTATTTCTACTATAAGGTTTTGGGGAAAATTTCCGGAGTTTGCTGCATCAAGGTCCTGCTTTCTTACCTGGAAGCCCTTTTGCTCAATGGAATCATACATTTTTAAACTAAAGTCAAGGTTGTCCTGGGACTGGGCCCTAAGGGAGAGCAAGCTAAAAAATGCAAAAAAAAGCAAAATCAGGCAGGCTTTTTTGCTAGAACCTTTTGTTTCCATAGCTATATATTAAATTATTGGAGTTTACATTGCAAGACCTTTGTTATATAATAGAAAAAACTAAGAAATATGCCAAAACTGTCCGATATTAAAAATTGAAATACTATCTGAATTTTTAAGGAGTTCTTTTACCAGATGAGCGCAGCGGAAAAAAAGTTTATATTGGACTTGCCCTTGAAGGTGGTTTTAACCGAGGACGGTGCTTCTCATTTTATCAGTAACAAGAAAAAACTCTTGCGCTTCCGCCTTGCAGACAATGTTGAAGAATACGGAATCAGCATGGAGCACTTTTCTCCAATGTCAATCCAGAACATGATTCTTGTTGACTACATCTCCAAGATAGAAATTTCAATGTCCGAATTTGTTTCCCGCCGGCAGGAAATAATGGATCTTTCAAAGGTCATAGTCTATTCAATTCTCTACAAGCAGTTTGACCGCCAGATTTTTTCACAGATGATAGAATGTGACTGCGTCCGCCACCACAACAGGACAAATCCTAGCCAGCTCATAGACGAAAAGACCCATATCCCCGAAAAGCATCTGCGCAATATCCTTTCATTCAAGGACAATGCAATCCAGCAGGCAAGGCAGGCTATACTGGAGCCGGTCTGGAAGAGCATAATGTCAAACACCGACTACACCCCGGAAGAAAAGAACGTATACCTTCTTATGACGGAAAAATTCCTTAACCGCCTTAACCTCATGAACTGGTACATCATCACCAAGTTCTACAAGACGGAAGGCTTTTCACAGATAATGTCAATCCTTAGGCAGTCTTTGGCCCAGTACATGGACAAGTCCAAGGTTGCAGAATACATCTCCGTAATGGTAATGGAACTTGCCCTCAACAGCGAAAACACCAACATGCGCAAAGAGGCAAGAATTCTTTACCAGGGCATAGACAACGCTGACACACTTATCTACGACCCGGACATCCGCAAGAAAATAGTGGAAGAACTTTCCCGCAAGCACGAATTCGTATCGCTTTCGTGGAAAATCGGCGGCGGCTCAACGTCAATCGGCAAGCAGGGAGCCCTTAACATAACCCTTTACAACAAGGAAGACGAGTTCCAGGAAGTAAAGGAAAACATAGAAAGCAAGCTTTCCGCAGACCTTAACAAGCGGTCCCTAATTGACTTCTACCGCCAGATGCCGGAAGGGGAAGAAGGAACGGATTTGGGCCTCTACTACCTTTCCTATCTCGAAGACGCGTGCAAAAAGGTCAACGTAAAATTTGAGTCACTTGTAAACCAGTTCACTACAAGCGACCTTACCGTTATAAACTTAAAATTCAATTTTTAGGATTTTTCTGTTTTGGACGGAAGGCCAACTTTTACTGTGTCCGGCTCTTCAAGGCCGGCCAGTTTTTGCTTTTTCCCCGCTTTGCAGGGTTCCGCTTGCGCTCCATTGCCTTGCGGCAACGGCTACGCCGCCCTTCCAATCGGGCGTAGGCTCTTTAGGCATTCGTCAAGTCCATTAAAATTTTTTAGCTTAGCCTCTGCCTTGCTTTTGTTAGCGGCATTTCTTTTGCTTTCTTCCTGTTCAGACAGCGAACCTTCAATTGTAAACGTAGAGCACAATGTCGTTTTTGACTACAAAGATGAAACTTCCGCCCCTCAGGTAAGGTTCAGCGTTTTTGTCCAGCCCAGCTCTTCTGTCCTTCGCGCAGGAGAAATCCGCACAATTCATCAGGAAAGCGGACTTGAATGGCACTGCCAGTCGCCCCTTGTCTTTCATGGTGGAGGCGGCAAGGATTATGCCGGCTGTTCAAGCTTTTTTCCTCCATATAATTCTGAACTGCCTCAGGGAATTTACTATGTATACTATAAAGATTTGTCCGACCGTGAGTGCGAGGCTGAATTTTCCTTGAATTTTACGCCGGATTTTGGGCTAAAACCTTATTCCGAGCTTCCTTATTATGTTGCAAACCCCAATAATGAGCGTATTGCCCTTTACAATCCAGAGGGCATTTTGATATACTGTGGTAAACGAAGGGAAGACTGGAAGGACAACGCTGCAATCCTTGCTGACTACGGAACTGCGGATAGAATGCGCGTGTGCTATGCAAGCGGGACTTTATTTTTTATGTTGCCTTTTGAACCTTTGCAAAAAAATTAAAATAGAGAGGAAAATACCTTGCCAAACAGCATTGACGATCCTGGACCGGAAGAAGACGATAATCCTATATCTGAATTTTTTATGCGCCCCATAAAGACCTATGTCTTGCGCCAAGGACGTATGTCGGAGAGCGAAAAGCGCAGTTATGCAGACTTGCATCAGGTTTGGTGCATTCCCTTTGAGCATAAGACCCTTAATTTTACCGAGATATTCGGAAACACAAACCCCGTTACGATTGAAATTGGCTTTGGAATGGGACATGCCACCGCAGAGATTGCGGAAAAGAATCCCGAAATGAATTACATTGGAATAGAAGTTCATAAGCCGGGGGTTGGACGCTTGCTTGGCGAAATAAAAAGACGCCAACTAAAGAACCTTTTCATAATCGAGCACGATGCCCTGGAGTCACTGGAAGTAATGGTTCCAGATTCTTCCATAGAGGCATTCCATATATTTTTCCCCGATCCATGGCCCAAAAAGAAGCATCACAAGCGCCGTCTCCTTCACAGGCCCCGTACAGATTTGCTTTCCCAGAAGCTTGCTTCCGAAGGTTACCTCTATTTTGTTACGGACTGGCAGGAGTATGCAGAAGATGCCCTTATGGAGCTTAGCCAAACGCCAGGCCTGCATAACCGCTACGAGTCTTTTGCTCCTTCACAGGAATGGCGGCCAAGGACAAAGTTTGAGCAGAAGGGCTTGGATGCCGGACATGGTATATATGAACTGATTTTTGAGCGCGACGTAATTTGAGGTGCATGCAATGGATCTTTTTGACCTTGATGAGGCTGCTTCCAGAAGCGACAAGGCTGTTAGCAATGCCAAGCGTATCGCTGAACTTGAAAAACTTATTGTAAAATATCAAAAATCATATTACAACGGCGAAGGTGAAATTTCCGACGCAGAATTTGACTCTCTCTGGGACGAGCTAAAGCTTTTGGACCCGCAGAATCCAATTCTTCACAAGGTTGGGGCTGACAGCGGAAACTTTGAAAAGGCCTCCCACGTAATGCCAATGGGAAGCCAGGAAAAGGCCGCAAATCCTGAACAGTTTTTGTCCTGGGCGCAGAAGCACAAGTACGACGAGTACCTTGTTGAATACAAGCTGGACGGTGCAAGCCTTGAGCTCCAGTACAATGGCGGAATCCTTGTAAGGGCAGTTACCCGCGGTGACGGTTCAACAGGCGACGTTATTACCGCAAATGCCTTAAAGATGGGCGGCGTAAAAAAAGAGCTTTATGATGCAGACGGAAAACTGTCTGGCTTTACCGGTGGGGTGCGCGGCGAAGTCATAATGAAGCGCTCCGTTCACAAAAAATATTTTTCCGACAAGGCAAACTGCCGAAACGCTGCCAACGGTCTTATGAAGCGCAAGGACGGGAGCGGCAGTGAACACCTAACTCTTATAGCCTACGACGTGTGGGCAACTCAGGGAGAGCAGCCCTATAAAGACGAAGAAGAAAAACTTGCCTGGCTAAAGAAATACGGCTTTAATACGGTTGTGCTTAAGATTTGCAGCAATGCAGACCAGGTCATTGAATACCGCGCCAAGGTTATGGAAGAGCGCAAGAACTTGGACTACGACATAGACGGTCTTGTAATAAAGGAGAGGGCCGTAAACCACGAGGATGCCCTACGTGCCCGCCCAGACCGCCAGATTGCCTTTAAATTCAGTCTGGAAGAGGCTGTTTCCGTAGTAAGAAAAGTTGAATGGAACGAATCTGGTGCAACCTATACTCCCGTAGCGGTTTTTGATGCGGTGGACCTTAACGGAACAAGCGTCCAGAGGGCAAGCCTTGCAAACCCAAATACAATTGCCGCCCTTGGCTTACAAATAGGAAGCCATGTAATCGTCGTAAAGCGCGGGGAGATAATCCCCAAAATAGAAAGCGTAGTTCCCCAGGAAGATAAAGCTGAAAAGACTTTTCCTGTTGAGCTTCCCGTAAAATGCGAGACATGCGGTTCCACCCTTGTGAACGAGGGCACAAGGCTCTACTGTCCCAACAAGTCCTGCTCAAAAAGAATCCTTCACCAGCTTTTAAAGTGGGTGAGCGTTGCAGACATACGTGACCTTGGTGATACCCTTGTGCGCTCCCTTTTTGCAGACAAAGTGTTAAATTCAATTTCGGACATATACAAGCTGGACGAGGCTGTGCTAAAGCCCTATTTCTTGGGTCAAGAAAGCCTTGGAAACGAAAAGGAATCCCTTGGTGCAAAGAAGGTTGCCCTCTCAATCCAAAGCCACAGAAAACTTAGCCTTGCAAAATTTATTGCCGGTTTTGACATAGAAGGAATAGGCGAGACTGTTGTGGAAAAGCTTCTTGATGCAGGCTACGACACGCTGGAAAAGCTTTTTGCAGCCTCACAGGAAGAGATTGCGGGTGTATACGGCTTTGCAAAGGTTATGGCCCAGATTCTTGTCCAGGGGCTTTTGGAAAATAAGGATGAAATGGAATTCCTTGTAAAAAGCGGAACTATAGAAGTTGAGCAGGGAATAAAGCAGGGTAGTCTTACCGGAAAGTCTTTCTGCTTTACAGGAGAGCTTACGACTATGAAAAGGGCGGATGCCCAGACCCTTGTAAAGCAAAAGGGTGGCTCCGTAAAAACATCCGTGGTAAAGGGGCTTAGCTACCTTGTAACTAATGACACTTCAAGCGGTTCTTCCAAGAACGTAAAGGCAGCCCAGCTTGGAATTCCCGTCATCAACGAGCAGGAATTCCTTGCGCTTATCGGTTAGCTTTTTTATTGGTGCTCAACTGAGTCAAATGTAAAGTCCTGGCAGAAAAAGTCAGGGTTTACAGGAACCGTGTTAAGCCTCATTTCCCAGTGCAGGTGGGGGCCTGTTGCAAAACCTGTGGCTCCGCTCAAGCCGATTAAGTCTCCTGCTTTTACGGTGTCTCCTTCTTTTACCTTTATTTCGCTCATGTGGTAGTAGAGGCTGTAAAGACCCGGAAGGTGTTCAATACAAACGCTCCATCCTGTTGAAACGCGGTTTTCTGCAATCATTACCTTTCCGTCTGCACATGATGTTATTTTTGCGCCTGTGCCTGTTCCGTAGTCAGTTCCGTAGTGTGCGCTATAAACTTCCTTGCCGTTGGTGTACTTGTAGATTCTGCGCTCAAAGCAGATGGATGTGCGTCTTGTAACAGTTGTTGGCTGTACGAAAGGCTTTGTCTGGTGTACTCCCTCAGGGTTTACCGCATAGAGAACCTTGTTAAGGCGCTCAATCTGCTTCATCTTTTCTGCTGACTTGTCGGACTGGATGTTTGTCATGCCCTGGGTAGCCTCAATGGTAAAAGATTCAAAAACCTTGTTGTTAAGTCCAAAGGGAAGGTCAAATTCCAGCGGCTGTTCACCGTAAAGGTTGTATTTTACAGTAAGATGGTAGTTGGCGTCGCTCTTCCACCATGATGAAAGGCCGATTCCTGCAAGCATTGTGCGTGTTGTCTTGTCGCTGTCTTTTTCAAGGTCGTAGAATGCGGCTTTGTCCAGTCTCTTTTCGTCATTATAGAGTTCAAGAACCGCAGTTGTAGCGTTAAAGCGTGCCTTGTCTGCCTTTGTCATTTTTCCGTTCTGGATGAACTTCATTCTTACAAAAACAGCATCTCCTGGAACAGCGGTATCGTTATAGAAAAGCCTTATTTCGTAGTCTTCGCCTGTAAAGCTTGCTTCCCTTGCAAAAGTGGGGAGCAGTGCCGCAGCCACAAAGACTGCTGCAGCAAGAATTTTCTTAAATTGTTTCATAAAATTTGTCTCCTATAATAGTTTTATTTTAACAAATACTTTTCTTTATGTCATGCAGAATCAGCTGGGGAGATTCCACTCCGTTGAACCAATTCCTCTGCACGTTAAAGAGAATGTCAACTGTGTCTCCAATCTCAAAGTCCCGGTGCAGGCGTTCAGCTTCATTCCAAAAGAGGGCTGGCCACTTAAAGCTACCGTTTCCTACGGTAATCTTAAGGTGCTGCTTTTCCCCTTTGCCCATTATGATTCCGTCTAAAACAGGAAGTCCCCTGGCAAGGAAAAGAAGCTCTCCGTTTTCTTCTCCAAAGGGTTCAAACCTGTCGGAAATCTTAAGAAGGTCCGGCGTAAGGAATGACGGCGGAATTTCTGCATCCACATTAAATGTATCGGTCTTGGATTCTGAAAGTTCAAGCGTGACGGACAGTTCCTTAAGCCTCTCTTCAAATATAGGAAGCTTTTCTCGCTCAAAGCTGAATCCTCCCGCAGCGGAATGGCCTCCGTAGTTGATGAAGATGTCTCCCATCTTTGCAAGGAATTTTGTAACATCCACGCCCCTGCAGCTTCTCATGGATCCAATGGCGTTTTTTTCCACAAAGGTAACTGCTATTGCTGGTATGTTGTAAGTGGCAACAAGCCTGCCTGCAAGAATTCCGTTTACACCCCTGTTAAGCCTTTCGTCAATTACTACGCAAAGTTTTCCGTTGTGGGAGGGAATGGAAGTCTTTGCCTGAATGCCAGCGTAAGTCCATGCGTCCTGTGAAAGCTGCTTTCTCTGGTTGTTTAGCTCCATTATTTTTTGCGCAACCGAGTCCCTCTGCTTTTCGTCCTTGCTAAGAAAAAGTTCTGCCGCAAGTTCCGGGTGGCCAAGCCTGCCTGCTGCGTTAAGGTGGGAAACAACAACCCAGCTTAGGTCTGTTGCATTTACCCTTCTTCCAAGCATGTTAAGCCGTGCCATAAGGTCTATAAGCCCAGGGCGGACCCTTCCAGCATTTATGGCGGCAATCGCATTGTTTTCAAAAAGGCGGTTTTCGTTCTTCATGGGCATTATGTCTGCCAAGGCCGCAAGTGCTACAAGCTGCATGTCCCTTTCTTCTGCCTGTGCGCATCCCGGAAACTTTTTTCTAAAATCGGTTTGTGTGTATGTTACGAATATATTGTAGAATCCGCCAATTTCCGTAGGCTCATGATTGCCGTATTTTGCAATCTTGCTCATTGTTTTTATTTTACCCAGCGGTAGGTTTGCTATGCTGGGGAAGTATTTTGCGCAGTGTTCCCTTATGTCCACCAGGTTGAATTCTGCGGAAGAACCGAACGCTTGCTTTAGAAGAGACCTGACCGTGCCTGCGTCCCAAACAAGTATTGCCTGTCCGCTAAGGTAAGAGGGGAGCCTTGTGCTTGTTATGCTTTCGCCGCTTCCTGCAAGAAGGCTTAACTTTGCCGCGCAGGGAACCATGTTTCGTATTTTAATGCATTCAATGCGGACAAGAGAATCTTCTTCCCTTGCATCAAGAAGGCAAACATCCTGTTTGTACCATTCGCTCTTTGCAAAACGAAGGGCAGATACAAGTTTGTAAACTACCGCGCAACCGGAAATATCCTGGAAAGGGTAGCCTGAATCCGGAAGCTTAGGGTCCAGTATTATTGTTGAAGGTGGCAAGTTTTCCGGCGGATTGTGATGGTCTGTAACAATTACGTCTATTCCAATTTCCTGTGCATGCTGGATTTCTGCAATGTTTGAGATTCCGCAGTCAACCGTTATTATTAGCGTTCCTCCAAGACTGGCAAAGTCGTCCACGGCTTCTGTGCTAAGTCCGTATGCATCGTTTCCTTGGGGAAGCCTGTACTGCACGTCTATTCCAAGTCCGCAAAGGCACTCGTACAAAACTGTTGTTGCGCTTACTCCGTCTACGTCCCGGTCGCCAAAGATAAGGACTTTTTCTTTTTCCTCCTGGGCATCCAATATGCGGTCAACGGCATCTTCCATGCTGTTAAAGGAGAAGGGGCTGTGCTGGAAACGCAGGTCGTCTTCCATAAAATAGAGAATGTCTTTTCCCTGGGTAATTCCACGCCTAAGCATGATGCTTGCGCTTAAAGAGTCAAGACCATATTTTGAACGGAATTTCTCCAGTTCATCTTTTGAGATAACTTTTTTATTCCAGACGGACACTATTTTATTTCCTTGAGTATTAATTTTTTTTCTGCAGGTTTTTGGTCTGAATATGAGAGTGCCTTTGCCACAGCAGCAGTGCCGGTTACCAGTGCTCCTGCATCCTTTGCATAGACATCAATGATTTTTTCTCCCTTTTTAACAAGGTCGCCCTGTTTTTTTGCGAATATAAGTCCTGAGTCTGCATCCACGCTGTCTGTTGTCTTGTTTCTGCCAACACCCAAGTTTATGCAGGCAATTCCTATTTTGTATGCATCTATTGAAAGGTATCCGCTTTCTTCTGCCTTTAGTTCCATGTGGAATTTTGAGCGGCGTTTTCCCTGTTCCTGTAAAAGCTTGTCCGGGTCTCCACCCTGATCCTTTATGTTTTCAAGGAATTTCTTTAGGGCTGCTCCTGATTCAACAGCTTTTTTGCAAAGTTCTATTCCTTCTTCCACGGTTTTTGCTTTCTTTCCGAATAAGGCCATGCGGGCACCTAGAGCGTATGTAAGTTCCATTACGTCTGCAGGGCCTTTTCCCTGTAGGCATTCAAGGGTCTCTTCTATTTCCAGATAGTTTCCTACTTTGTTGCCAAGCGGGCTGTCCATGTTTGTAAGAAGGGCACATGCCTCTTTTCCCATGGCCTGGGATGTTTTTACAAGGAATGTGGCAAGTCTTTCTGCATCCTCTTCGCTTTTCATAAAGGCACCAAGGCCGTATTTTACGTCAAAGACAAGTGCATCGCTTCCTTCTGCGGCTTTCTTGGAAAGTATGGAGCTTGTGATGAGGGGAATGCTTTCCACCGTTCCTGTAACATCACGCAGGGCATACATCTTGCGGTCTGCGGGTGCAATTTTTTGCGTCTGACCTGTCATTGCAAAACCTGTTTTTGCTATTAGGCGCTCAAATTCCTCTGCGCTTAGGTTTACGTTGTAGCCCTGTATAGATTCAAGCTTGTCCAGGGTTCCGCCTGTGTGCCCCAAGCCTCTTCCGCTCATCATGGGAATCTGAACCCCGAGAGCTGCCACAATCGGGGCAAGGGGAAGGCTTATCTTGTCTCCCACGCCGCCAGTAGAATGTTTGTCTACGAAGGGGCCTACCAAGCCCTTGGATTCTTTTCCATGAAGGTCTATTACGTCGCCTGAATGGAGCATTTTGTCTGTAAGGCAGCCAGTCTCTTCAAAGGTCATTCCGTTAAAATACACGGCCATCATAAAGGCAGACATCTGGTAGTCTGGAATTTGGCCGTTTACGTATCCGTCTACAAGGAATTCTATTTCTTCGCGAGTGAGTTCGGCTCCCTTTACTGAACCAGTTCCGCGTTTCTTTACGATAATATCAGCAGCTCTCATTTTCAGTTTATCCCCATTGTTTACAATATAAGAAGATTATACTTGATTTTTGTAAAAATTGCTAGTGGGAAGTCATTGCACAGTCATGGGAATCAGTTTTGTGCTCCACTACCAGAAAAATCTGGCTGAAGAATCCAGTGGGTTGTTTGCAACAACCACGTGCGAGGTAATAGGAATCTGACTCCCTTCGGGGCTTGAAGCTACGCTACCTGTTACGCACCTCGCAAAATGAATTTTAGCCACGACCCCCGTCTACATTACAGTGCATCCAGTTGGTCTGCTTACAAGAATCCTTAGGTAAAAAGCACTTGTTTTCCACTTCAATTTCTATAAACACGAATAAATGATATTGGAAATCCTTTTTCTACAGAATGCTTCTGCCGGTTTCCAGGGAATTTAGGCGGGAACCAAGTGCTTGCTCAATCAGCATAAAGAGAAAATTCTTTAGCTCGGATTCGTTTTGGGGGCTAAGTTCCATGCCGCGTACTGTGGAAGGGCGCATTGTGTTCACTGCGTTCAGGTAGAAGAGGGAACTGCTGCTGAGGGCTGGGGCTTCCTGCTTTGCGAATTTTTGCCCCTCGCTGAATGATGGGGTGCAGTCCCGGCAGGCAAATCCGTTTATGTGCCTGATGTATGTTCCGCCATGGGATGCCTGGGTGGAAATGAGTGCCGAGCATGAGCTGCATGTGTTTACGTCCGGCTGGAGTCCAAGCAGCCTTATGTAGCGCCATAGGAAGCGGATTGTTCCCGTCCTTGATTCAAAGCCCTGCGTGAGTTCAAGTCCTTGTAAAAATGCGCTGAACAGTTTGAATGCCTCTGCGTAGTCACCGGCACATTTTGTTTTTATGAGGATTTCTGAGGCAAGGTTTGCCGCCATCATCTTGTAAATGTCCGTATGAAGGGATAGGTGGCAGCTTTTTACGTCAAAGTCGGATATTTTTATGAAGTGCCTTTGCTCGTCTTCGTAGAGGTAGATAAGCCCTGTGTTGAAGGGCTGGACAAGGCTTCTCATCTTGCTTTTTGCACCTCCGTAAAGGGTTGCGTAAAAAACTCCCCGGTCTGGAGAGACTATGCAGACGCTTCTGTTGTTTTCCCCCTGCTGCTTTACCGAGAGTATTATGGCTTGTGTGCTTTTGTTACGTTCCGGCATGGGGCTATTATAGAACTTTTTGCATTTTTTGTCGCCATAAAAAATGCCTCGTGATCCCTTTCTTGCCAAAAAGCCTAGCCCCGGGCGTAGGGGCGGGCGAAGCCCGTTGCGAAGCAATGGAGGGCGCAAGACCCGGAACCCCG
>DFJV01000074.1 GCA_002373205.1 Treponema sp. UBA3662 | reverse complement strand
ACCCTTCCGCGCGAATAAAAGAATCCGGGTTCTTAGGCATATCGCGAAACGTTGAGCGATATGGCCCTAAGCCGTGCCGGATGAAACGGTAGCAAGGCGTTCCGTTGAAGAGGGGTTTAAGGGGAACTTGCAACGAAGTTTCCAGCAGGGAAAAACCTCGCTTCGGAGTAGGCAACTTTTTTAACGTTAAAAAAGTTGTCCCTCCCCTTAGTTTGGGGGCCAAGGGTACTCCCTTGAAAAGAGTTTTTCAGTAAACACTATATTCTATTCCTCTATCTTGTGATTCTGAATGTAGTCAAAGAGCTTGTTCATCTGCAAGAGGAAGGAAAGCCTGTCGTTCATCATGATGGAGGCTTCCGTTTCGCGGCGGACAATTTCGTTCACCTGCATGATGTTGGAATGTTCAACTTCCTTGGAAGAGCGCATGATGTTTTCCTGGTTGGCCTTGATGTCCTGGTACATGGACTCGGTGGCATCTGCATTGTGCATGGAGTCGGTTTTAATTTCTTCAAGGGAAGAACTGGAATCTTTCGTAAGGTTTCTTATTTGGTTAAGGAATTCATCGTACTGGGCATTGCTCCTTACAACGGTCGCAACCCTTCTGTTGAGTTCCTCAATGTGCTGGCCAATGTCAAGCGACGTGGAGCGCGTCTGTTCGGAAAGCTTCTTAACCTCGTTTGCAATGATGCGGAATCCTGCACCGGCACTACCTGCATGGGCTGCTTCTATAGAGGCGTTAAAGGAAAGCAGGTTTGTCTGGTCAGAAATATTCTGGATGTTCTCTACAAAGCCGCGGATTTTTTTGATGAATTCTTCAAGCTCGTTCAT
The DNA here is from genome assembly GCA_002373205.1 of Treponema sp. UBA3662. GTDB lineage: Bacteria > Spirochaetota > Spirochaetia > Treponematales > Treponemataceae > Treponema_D. The sequence goes on along the minus strand of DFJV01000074.1, from coordinate 6,645 downwards.
CTCGCGGTCCATCTCGTGGCGCTTTTTCTGAATCTCGTCCATCTTTCTGTTGAGTTCTTCCAGCTGCGAATAGATGCCGTCTATTTTTACAGAACTCTTCTGTATGGATTCAAGGATTTCCTGAGTGGTGTCCCTTATCCTAAGGCTTGTATCAGAAAAATCCTGCAAAGCTTCCGACTGCTTTTTGTATATGCCGTCTTCAGAAGTAAGGTTATCCAGATAACTGCGCAAAAATGAATTTCCGTCATTCTCGCGGCTAGCCATGTCCATAAGAATTTTTGTTATGTCAAAGCCTGCCTGAACAAGCGTCTGTTTGCTGTATGTCTGTTCCATGATTCACTTCCTTATTAATGCCCTTACGCTTCTATTACGATTGCAAGCAGTGTCTGGTTAAAGTTAAGGCGGTCCATCTGCTCACCGTAGCTGGAAAATCCGCAGAATACCGGGAAATATTTTTTCCACACCGCTGCAACTTGTGTGGTCAAATGCTTCTGCTCAAAGCCTATTGTGCGGAGGATGCAGTTTACAAGCAGAACGCAGCCCGGCCTGAAAATTTCTTTTGCAAAAGAAGCGCAAGTTTCGTCGGCAATTTTAATCGGGTCAAGCGGATTCATAAGTTCAACTTCGGAATTAGGAAGGACACGGCAGTACATACCGATTGAACCGTCCGGATTGAAATTTGCTATGGAAGAAATAAATACGTCTTCGCCGTAAGCACGTCCCATTGGATGCTGCAAAGCCGCATTCTGTGCCTCTGCTTCCGTAATGCCCAAAGTCTTTGCATACATCTTTCTTGGACTTTGACCGTTGATTGTTTTTATTGTACGAGACTCTATGTCCACATCGGAAAGGCGCATCCTCTTTCCGGAAGGGGCAAAAATATTTTCCCTCTTTATGATAAAGCGCTTCTTGGTCTTAAAGAAAAGGACCGCAGCCCCTCGCGAAACAACCTCGCCATTGTAGCTTACGTAAGTCTGTTTGAATTCAAGGTCATCGCCTGCGGAACCGCCTGCAATTATAAAGTCTTTGTCTCCGATGACTGCATTCAAAAGCGCCATTGTGGATTCTTCCGCATTGCAAAGGCCGTTTATAAAGGTTAGCGCAAAGGCATCATGGTTTGCACCGTTCTGGCCAAGGGTGATTCCTACCTTTTTTGCAGCCTCTGCAATCTTTGATTTATTTACGATTGGAAATTTGTCCGTGTCGTCAAAGATTACGCCGGAAACCATTGTAACATTGTCTGTGAGGGTTGTAACGACAAGTGATTTTTTTGAAAAGCCCTCTGAGCTTATTTCGCCAGATGTGCTTGTTCCAAGAACCTGGCTCTTTGGAAAATGTTCGCGAATGCGTTTTGCAAGTTCAGGAAAATTGTAGCAGGCACTTGCAAAAAAAATAACTGCCGTGCATAAATCCGGGCTTCTCTTAAGCTGTCCAAAAACATCTTTTAGGGCCAAATCCATATCCTGGTTGGACGAAAAAGCAACTTCTTGAACCATAACGACCTCCATAAAACTTTGTTGCTTTACAGAAACAAAGAAGGGTATTTTTATTTTGCTAATGACTTTTATTATCGTACAAAAAGAAACTTTTCTTAACCAAGTCTTAAAGATGGGAGGAAATGGCGTATTTCTGAATCTAATCCTCAGAAAAACAGAGCCTAGCCCCGATTGGAAGGGGCCGAAGGCGACCGGCACGAAGTGACGGGCCGCGCACCGCAAGGTGGGCAAGCCCTGGAAAGCGGGTAACGAATGGCCGCCTTGTCATTTGTTACCCCCATGTTTCTTTTATCAGATAACGCGCCACGCTGAAAAGCTACGCTGCGTAAACACATGGCGCGCTAATGACAAGGACAGTAAAACAAGCAAGCTGCTCCAAAGAAGAATGGAAAGGCTTATCCTGCAATATTCAGTCTTCCAGCATCGTGAGCAATGTTCTGTGCTGCATAGCTGTAGACAATCTTTGCCACATCGTAAATTGGCTTCTTTACATTCAAGCCCATGCTGCGTGCAAAGTCGGAGGAAGCCTTTGTGGCCTTTGGATTCCAGAGGGTTGCGCTCTCAAGGTTGATAAAGTCTGCCTGTTCGGAAGAAGCAATTCCTTCAATGTGCCTGTTCATCTCTGCAACGAGGGCATCGTTCTTTGGATTGTCAAGGGAGACAAGGGCAAGGCTGCACTTCTTGTTTACCATCTTGATTGTGGAAAGCAGGGAAAGGTAGAGGTTGTCAAACTCAGTCGGGTTTGTGGCAAAGAGATCTTTGTCTTCTTCGCCCAAGTGAAGGATGATGCCTTCCACATTGATAGAAGCGACGTACTTCTTGAAGTATTCCTTTGCATTCTTGAGGGAGAGGGCAAATGTGCTTGTGTTAACAAGGTCTGTTTCCAATTCAAACTCATCGTTGATTTTTGCCGCAGGGATTTCCTTGTCGTATGTGCCGCCAAGAAGAACCATGCTGCTGACTGACGGCTCCTTCTTTTCGTCTGCAAGAATAATCTGCTCTTCGTGTGCATAGACTACCTTGTTTGCTTTTGTTGTATTGTTTGAACCCATAAAGACCTCCTCGCGCTTTTTGTCCAGCGCTCTGTTTCTAAAATATACCAAGACATTCGTCATTACGATTACAAGATTCAAGAAGTAAACTGCAAGAACATAGTTGTACTGGTGGTTGTTAAGCTTGGCGCAGATTCCTGCAACATAGCCTGTGATGATAAGCAGAATAAAGGCAAGGCTTGTGCTTTTTGCAGTGCCTGCCCTGTAAGCTTTTACCACATTGATTGGCCAAGAAAAACCAAAGCACACCAACATTCCAGATTCCAAAAGATTCGACAAGTTCATTCTTAAACTCCTTTATATATTTTTTAATGCCGCTCTTTCTAAGTGACAATTGCATGATAGCCCAAGCAAAAAAAACATTCAATTTTTTTGAAAGTTAAAAAATGAAAAAGTAAGCCAGGATTTTTTTTACTTTCTAAAGTGTCATTTTTTTTACTTTCAAAACTAGCAACATTTTTGGCTTTTATGGTATAGTCAATAATATGGAAAACAAAGGAAACCTTACCCTTCTTAGAAAAGAAATTACTTCCACACAGGTAATACTAATCGTCCTTGTTACGATTCTTCTTAGCGCAGGCGGAATGATAATAAACATCAATTCCAACAACAAGTCCTTTAACCAGAACTTGCAGAACACATCCGCACTCATAACGCGGCTTTACAGCTTTACAAAAAACATGACACAGACGGAACTCTGCGTCTACATGGACAGCGTTGTTTCTTCCCTTTCCGACGTGGACATTTTTTCTATCGTAGACAAAAACAACACGAGGATTTACCACACCCACCACCAGCTTATAAACACCCAGTACGACGGAGACCATCCTGACTTTTCCATAAAGCGCTCCGACTACTTTACAGAAGACAGCACAGGCCCGTCCGGTCCGCAAAGACGCACCTACTCTGCGGTCTATGACGAAGACGGAAACTACCAGGGCTTTATAATGACAATCCAGCTAAAGACTTCCATGCGGTCTGTAACAATAAGGACAATACTGCTCTTCCTTGTGGTAACGATTGTCGCTATCCTTATAGAGCTTGCGGTTTGCGCAACAATTTCTAAAAAGATAAAAAAAGAATTCCTCCGCTTTACGGAAGACTTTGAGGGAACCAAATTCCTTGTTGATTCAATGAGGGCAAACAACCACGACTTTACAAACAAGCTGCACGTTATCCTTGGCCTTATCCAAATTGGTGAATACGAAAAGGCGCAGAACTACATACAGAACATTTCCATCATACAAAGGGAAACCGTAACCTTTGTGATGCGCAACATAGAAAACCCGTCTCTTGCAGCTCTGCTTATAGGAAAAATTGCACGCGCAAGTGAATGCAACGTAAAATTCAGCCTAAAGGAAAATTCCACCTATAAGGAAAAAGACATAGACATTCCTTCCGAAGCGCTGGTAACAATTACAGGCAATCTGATTGACAACGCACTTGATGCAATGAACCGCAGCCACAAGGAATGCAAAGAACTTTCCATAGGCATCTACTCTAAGCCGGGAGACCTGCTTTTAATTGTTCAGGATTCAGGGCCGGGCATTCCAAAAGACATAAGGGAAGCAATTTTTGAAAAAGGATTTTCCACTAAGGGAAAGGGACGAGGTCTTGGGCTTTACCACACCAAGCAGCTAATCCTAAGCCTTGGCGGAGAGATATTTGTGGAATCCCAGGTTGGAAAAGGCTGCTGTTTTACGGTAAAATTAAAGAGGGACTAAACCAAGGAATTTAGCATGTATAAAGTTTTAATCGTAGAAGATGACCCAATGGTTGCAATGATAAACCAACACTACGTTGAGCAGAACAAGGAATTTTCTGTTTCCTCTGTCTGCAAGAACGGAATGGAAGCCTTGGACTTTCTGCAAAAAGAAGCGGTGGACCTTATAGTGCTGGACGTATTCATGCCGCAGATGGACGGGATTGAAACCCTAAAGCACATAAGGCAAAAAAAGTTCCAGGCGGAAGTTGTAATGGTAACTGCCGCAAACGACACCGCCACTTTGGAAGCGACAATGAATCTTGGCGTACTTGATTACCTTATAAAACCATTTACGCTTGAACGCTTCCAGATTTCGCTAGAAAAATTCATTGAGCGCATAACGACTTTAAAGCAAAACACGACGCTTGACCAAAGCTGCATAGACAGCCTCTTTTCCAAATCTGTAAAGAGCCACAGGGACGACTTGCCCAAGGGAATCCAGAAGCGCACATTGGAATCTTTAATGCAATACTTTAACGAAAACCCTGGCTGGCAGGCTGTAGACACAATTGCGGAAAAACTTGGAATCTCCATTGTAACCGTCCGCCACTACGTAAGCTACATGGTTCAGGAAAAAGTTATCCGCGAAGAAATAAACTACAAGACAGGCGGAAGGCCTTCCATGGTTTACAAGAAAAACTAAGGTTCTTAAAAAGGCATAAAAGGAATTTCCCCTCTGCAAAAAAAATCTTTTGTGCTATACTTTTTGCAAGAGGAAAAAATGAATGTAAAAGAAATTGGATTGCAGCTCTTAAAAATGCAGGACAAGGAATACTCCGCTTTTCAGGCAAGGATAATTCCTTCGGTAAAAAAAGAAAAAATAATAGGTGTAAGAACGCCCCAGCTGCGCGCACTTGCAAAAACTCTTGCCAAGGAAGAAGACACAGAATCTTTTCTGCAAAGCCTTCCCCACACATATTTTGAAGAAAACCAGCTGCATGCCTTTGTAATTTCCCTGAAAAAAGATTTTGACAAATGCGTATCCCATGTAGAAAAATTTCTTCCCTACATAGACAACTGGGCAACCTGCGACCAGCTTTCGCCAAAGTCATTCAAAAAAGAAAAAGAGAAGCTGCTTCCTTACATAAAGAAATGGATAAAATCAGAAAAGACCTACACTGTCCGCTTTGCAATAGGAATGCTGATGCAGCACTTTTTGGACGAAAACTTTTGTGACCAGTACGCAAGCATGGTGGCAAAGGTAAAGTCTGATGAATACTATGTTAACATGATGAGGGCCTGGTATTTTGCGACGGCACTTGCAAAGCAGTACAACCTTATTCTGCCCTACATTCAGCAAAAAAAATTGGACGCATGGACACACAACAAGGCTATCCAAAAAAGCATAGAAAGCTACAGGATTACAGAGGAAGAAAAAAATTACCTGCGCACGCTAAAAGTCTCCCTGTAACATTCCCTAGCGAACTTTTGTGCCAAGCGGTTCAAGGCCGTGGCGGACAAGCAGCTCGTTTACATCGTCAACGCTGCCAAGGTTTTGCCTTAGCGCATCCGTTATGATTTTGGAAAAGACGCTTCCTGGAACAAAGGCATGCCCCGCCCTTTCCAAGAGAAGCTTTGTCTCTGAAAGGTTAAGCTTTAGGGTAAGGGCAAGGGAGACAACATTTTCCTGTTTGGGAACAGATTTTTCCGAGCGGATATTGGAAAAGACCGCCTTGCTCATACCCGCCCTTGTGTAAAGGTCAACTTCTTCCATTCCTGCCCTCTCGCGGAATTTCCTAAGCAGGTCATAAAACTTGTCGTCTTTTTCCACTACAATGCCGCTTTTCTTTAGCTCTTCTTCCGTCTTTTTAAAATGTGCAGCAAGCACCTCTGGCGACTTTAGCGCATAATACTCCTGTATAAGGTTTAGGCAGGCAATCGTCCTTTCCACAAAGTTTATGTACTTGTTCTGGCTTTCCTGAAATTTACGGACACTATCGGTAAGCGCCATGTAAACTTCCAGGGGAATTGTAATCTCTTCCATAAAGCCAGATTATACCATTTGGGCATCTGTGCGCAAGCGCTTCACCTTCGAGTTAACAAGGAAATCAGATTTGGGCTCCACTACCAGAAAAATATAAGTAACATTAGTAATGCCATTAACTTTACATCATTCTGAGCTTGACTCAGAATCTCAGATTGCTATATTGACGAGAGATGCCGAATCCACATTCGTAGCAAGGGCGTGCAAATGTGGCGTAGCAGTTCGGCATGACAGTTCGTTATGTTAATGGCATTGGTAACATTAGTTCTTTTCTAGGACGCAGTAAAGGTTGCCTTTTTCACCGACAGTCATGCAGACAACATGCCAGCCTTCAGGAATCTTTACTTC
>DFJV01000034.1:32925-43865 GCA_002373205.1 Treponema sp. UBA3662 | reverse complement strand
GGCATCTGAATGGCATGTTGTTGTTTACCGTGGACTGGTGCTCCACAAGAACCACAAGCCTTCCGTCAATTATCCAGCTTACGTCGTTGTTGTAGGTCTTGTAGAGTGACTGCTCTATTACCTTGCGCTCCATGGTCACGTCCTCCAGCTTGTAGTCGCTGCCGGAGAGGGCATTGTAAAGGTCAAGGAAGTTTTTCTTTCCGTCGCGGTCACTTCCGAACAAGTCTGTGAAGACTGAATCTTTGTACTTTCTGTTTATAAATCTCATTTTTTTTTACCTCTATATAATATATAGAGGCTAAAAGTCAGGATTGGACATAAATGCGTAAAAAAAGTTGAAAAATCTTGCCAAAAATGATATAGATTCTATTTGCAAGAAATGAATGTATTGCCTAAATCTCACTAGACACATTTTTATAATTCTGTTTATGCTATAAGATAGAGGTTGGGTGGATAAGCCTGTAAAACAACTGTGGAGAAGAAAAAGGTTTTGCCTTTGGAATTGATGGATAGGAAAATGAAAAAGTTTTGTTTGTTAATGTTTCTGCTAGTTACATTTACTGCATTCTCAGAAAATACGGTAGTCATAAAAAAATGAATTTAATGAAATGACAATGAATTTGTATGTTGAGGCGGAATATAAAGTGGATGAATGCATCTATGTCCAGGTGACATTATGTGAATCAGGGAAAATATGTAATGTTGGAAATAAGGAAAAGGCATTTTTATCTAATAGGTAATTGTGATGAATAAGAATAGTTTAAAGAAAATTTTGCAAGGTCATAAAATTAGAATTGCTATGAGAATAATGCTTATTCTATCAATATTATTTTTAATAATATGCGGAAGAGCTTTTTCTAGAACAAAAGGACTTGTTGATTCCGTTCTGGACGAATATGTAAATGATCTTCCTGGTTCTCAGCCAGATGATAATATATGCATTGAAATCTCGCCGTCAATTTTTATCTTATTTTTTGTTAGTAATTTAGTAGTGATAAGAAAATTTTCAAAATTCGATTTGATTATTGGGAATGCAACAGTTTTTTTTCAATTTATTTCTTTACTTGCTATAGAAAGTGGCTCTATATTAAAAACAATACTTCGTGGCAATTTTATTCTTTTGATATGGTTTATTTTATATATTCTTGTATTTGTAGAAATAAATTTTTTCTATTTTTATGAACGTAAACAAGAAGAGCTTGAAATATTGAGAGATATACAAAAGGAGCCGGTATATGAATAAAAAGAATTATATATTAATAATTTTTCTAGTTTTCTCTCATCTTGCTTGTTGTGCAAGTGAAACAAAAATGGAAATAATTTTGAATCACAAAAATAATCAAATACTTTGTTATACTGGTAAACCTATAATAACAATAATGAAGAAACTGGAGAGCGCGAGACCTGCCCTAGATGATGAAATTGTGAAAGCTACGATTCCTGAAGGTACATATAGACTGATTCTTTATAATGAAAATCAAAAAAAAGAGTATATAATACAAAATTCTTTTTGGGTATATAGCTCTGATGACAAACAAGTGTTAGCTTGTGATATACTTAATGAACTGCGAGATAAATTTATATTGTTTATACTTTCTGAGGAACGAAAGAAAGACGACAAGCGTGGTTTATAGCATTTGATGGGGAAGCCTGGAAAAATTGAGAAACGAGGTATTTGAGTTTTAGAATGGAGAGTAAAGTTATGAAAAAAGTTCTGTATTTGATTTGTGCATTTATCAGTATAAATATGGTGTTGTTTGCCAAAACATATAATACTTGTAAAATTGTAATAAATCGAAATGAAAATAATGGGTACATGAATGTTATAGAGTCGCTTATTGTTATTGAAAAAAGAGAAAACAATAATTACACACTTTGTTCACATTGTATTGTGTCAGATTTTGAGATATTAGATGATAAAGAAAAATATAATCGAAGTGATATTTCTTTATGCGGTGGTGAAAGAATTACTTTAGCTGTTGATCCGGGCAAGTATAGATTAAAATGCATTACTCCAATGGAAAAACAAAATAATTATCTTGATACTAATAAACAGTGGGAATCGGAATATAAATATGTTACATTAAAAGAGGGAGAAAATGTATTATTAAATATATATCCCCTGGTAAATGAACGAAAATATCTCGGTGGGTGGATTTTGAAATAATAAAAAGGATGCAGAATGTGGACAATTGAGCAATTGAGTAATTATAAAAAGGATGGTTCAAATGAATAAATTTATAAAATCGCAAACTGTCATGATTATGATAGCCTTTTTTACTATTGTACGCTCTATTTATTTAATATGCTTGACTGTGTTCATTTTTAAAAATTCCAACTTTAGGCTAGCCTTTGTATTGGTGATAGTTTTTGTAATATTTGAAAATTATTGTATACTTTCTTGCCTTGTAAAGAAGAAGAAAAAGATAATAGTAGAAATAGAACTAACTCTGATTTGCTTCTTCTATGTTTTTTCGTTTGGATATTCGTTTGCATATATGCTAAAAAACAGTATGCCACATTATTATATAAATATGATTGTATCCGTATTGTATGTTTTGTGTATAGAAATTTTTAAAATTTTATATATGAAAACTGAAATCCCCAGTTCAAAAGAATAGGCAAAAATTTTATGAAAAGAGGAAAGTTAGGAATATGAGATTTTTAAAATGCCTAAGTATTTTTCTGTTTCTTTTTGTTGGTTGTAAAATAAAGATAACCTATCCTTCTGAGTTTTATGAGGCAAAGAGTTTATTTGAACAGAAAAAATTTGAAAAGGTTATTGATTTGCTAGAAAACAGTAAAATAAAGCGTAGCCAAAAAACAGATTGGTATTATTACTTTTATAGTCTTTCGCTATATGAAAAATCAAAGAGATATACACGCGAAGCTATAGAGAATTTAGATATTGCTATTACCTTTTCAAAGGACGTCCCTGATTATTACTTGAATATAGGCAAAATGTATTTTGATATAGCAGAATACGAAAAAGCAAGGGAAAACTTTTCTAAGGCGAGTCAGCTTTGTAAAAAGAATGAACCCCTGGATAACAAAAAAGTAAATTTATGGCTTGCTTTGCTTCTTTGTAAACTAGGAGAATTTGACTACGATGATTTTGAATCAAAATATTCAATAAACGAATCTGCTTATTTAGAAGAGTTTTGCAAACTATATTCAGAAAAAAAAGTTTCAGAAGATTATATAAAGAGACTTTTTGGTGCGGATAGTCTGGGACTTTATGAAAAGCTCTTGATTGTTGACATTCTTTTTTGCCAGAGTTCAGAAAAAGAATTGTGCAAAAAAATAATAGAAAGTTGTCTGCATGGCAATATTGATTTTGATGATGTTGTAAGAAAGTTTTTTTATTCAAAATTGCTCTTTTATAGTCTTGGTGATGCGGAGAAGTGCAAGGAAGTTTTAAGGCAGTTTTGTGTAGAAATGATTAATGATGTGTATATTTTAGATTGCAATGATTTTTATGTTCTTGAAAAATTTAATAAGTATCTATGCTTTTATTACTTGCTGAATGGAGACAATGAAAATGCAATAAATACGTTCAATGCTTATAAATTTTGTAGATATAAGATTTTAAAAAGTAGACAGCTTTCTTCTGGAGATGCTCATTTGATTCTTGAGGAGTTTAAAGCTGACAGAGAATTTGAGTCGTTAATGTTTAAGATGTGATTTGCCACATTTTGTAAAGAAAAGGTGAAAATAAATGAAAAAAATAATTATATTGTTATTGTGTTGTTTTATGTCAATTTCGTGCAGGACTATGCCTAAATTTGAGGAAAGTGAATTGTCCGAATATTTTGATTTATGCATGGCCTTGGATAAGGTTGATTTTACTTATGGAAAGAAGTACAGTGAAAATCCCTTGGCTTTAAAACTATATAAAGTAACTCATGAACCATTCGGGGTTAAGGAACTGTACTTTTCGATAGAACCATATTCATTAACAAGAAAAAAAATAAAAGCTGTCCAAAAAGCAAAAAAAGAAATATATATAATATTTGCCTCGACAATATCAGGCTGGTGCAAAGCTGTAGTATATATGCCCGAAGAAGATGAGTATTTGATAAGGAGAGCTGAGGTGTTTGAAAAATTAGGTGAAAATTTATATTATTTTGAAGGAGAGTCATAAGGAATCATCTATGAATAAAAGAATTTTATATGTTATTTGTGCAATTGTTTTGGTGAATTCAATTTTATTGTCGTGCACTAGCTCGTGTAATTTTCAAGATGTTCGTGAGATAACTGTTTATTATATGGAACCATGTTGGTGTTTAGAACTGGATGGTAATCCTGAATATTCCAGTTATTGCAATTTGATTGACGAAGATGATATAAGATGTGGCGCCGAGTATATAATTGAAATTCCTGGTGGAACCAAAAAAGCAAATAGCTTCCTTCAAAAATTGTTTTCAGCAAGCAAAGTTAATGCAATTGATAACAAAGTAAGATGCAAAAAAATAAATGGGATAGAGTATTTTTGGCAGGATGGAATTGTAATAGATGTTTTTTACAAAGATGCAGCAAAAGAAAAAGATGTATATATTATGAAAAATGGGGAGAAAATATTTTACAAGAAAGGTGAAGAAAATATTTATTATAAGATGCCGTGGCAAATACGGATAAAAAGTTTCTGGAGGGAATAAGAATTGATGTGTAGAATATATTTATATGGCCAAGCATTTGGACGGTAAGGGAGTAAGAAGGAAAATTTGCAGATGAAGAACATGTCTGTTGCTAAATTGTTAAAGTTATTTTTTATTGCCTTGTTTATTTTAATTTGTGTTTCCTGTGATAATAAGGAACTTAAAATTAAGAGAGTTAATTATAGATATAATGTGAATTCTGTTGATTTTTATGTTGAGATGGAAAACACAACGGATTACATACTTTTGTTTCCCAGTTCAATGCGCAATCAGATAAGGCAATTGAAAAGAAATGGCAATGCTGAAATATTTTTGAATGAATGCAAACTGGACTTTAAAAATGCAAAAGAGATGATTGCATTTGAAGAATCAAAAACGTCTTTGGATGATGAGAAACATACAAATGAATTTAGTTATATGTTTATAAATCCAGTTTTTCCTGGAGATACATGTGTGTATAACGGATATATAAAGTACAAAGAAATTCCCAGAGAAGAGATTGAAAAGAAAAAAATAAAAATCTTATTAAAATATGGAAAAGGTGTTAGGAATACTTTTGATGAAACAAATGAATGTTCTTACCTTGGAACAGACAAAAGAGTAAAGACTAAAAAAATAACCCTTGCTCTTCCAATAGAAAAACAGGCAAGTAGATTTGATATTCCAGATGTACAATATGGGCCTGTATGGGACACGGATAAATGGCCGTCTCCTTTTGGGGTGATAGACGATGATTCTGTATCTCGGCAATATGTTCCGGAAACATATCTTCCTGCAGAAGCCATGCAAGATATGGAAATTACTTTTTATTATAATCCGGTTGTTTATACAGAATTTCGTACTGAAGAACTAGTTAGAAAAGGTGATTGTGAAATAAAGAAATCTTTTCTTTATGAAGATCTGGCAGAAGTAACTTGTATTAATGATGTGTTTAGGGAAAAACCTATTTTTATGGATGATTCAGAAAAAGAAGGTTTTTATAAAAACTTAATAGAATGTCTATGCATTATAAAGCAAGGTAATGAAGAAATTGTAAAATTTACATTTTCGGAAAATCCTAATCAGCTCTATTCTCTTTGCAATGGACGATTAATAAAACGAAATGAAATTTATGATAAATTTTCTAATGAGATGATTGAACTTATAAAAAAGAGTGAAGATGGAATAAAATAGGAGCTTATAAGCAAGATATGGAAAATATGATAGAGGAAAACGATACGGAAGAATTCTATAAGCGATTTATGTTTCTTAAAAAGCATTGGTTAAAATTTCTGGTTTTCCACTTGTATGGATAGCAATTTTGTCTTGCAGAGATTTGATTTGGGGAGATCGTGTTATCTGGAAAGCTTGCTTGTTTTTGTATGCAATAAAGTCCATTTTATATATTGTACATTATTGCCTTGTGAAAAATTATCCACGGGAAAAAATGATAAAAGCCATACAAAACTATATTGGCCATTTACCGGAACTGCAAATCTGCTTGTTTGCTTTGTTTTTCGTTTTGGGATGCGTTTATTTGTTTACTGGAAAAGGTGAAGGTATTGTTTTCTATACAGTACTTCTTTGTTCGGGAACAGAAGATGTCCTTGAATATTTTGAATTAAAAAGAGTTTTTTGAGGCAGAAATAATTGGGTCCTTGCCAATCTATAAAGAGTCATGGAGGGATTTTTTTGAGGCAATAAGCTTAGCCGGGATTGGAGGGGCTGTTGGTTAAAAATTGCGTCCGTGCAATTTTTAACCATGAGTTTTCTGCGAAAACTCACTTGCTTTTTGCCTTAACAAATGACGCGACCTCCTTGGCGCTGCTTGTTTTACATTTGCGCGGAACCCCGGAAAGCCCGTTGAAAGAGGCATCCCCTCAGTGGGCAATTAATAGAAGAAAGCGGCTTCAGAAGAGAAAAATGAATTAAATTCAAAAAAATGAGAAAAATGCCTTTATTTTCTAAAAAAATCTATAAATTTCTTGACGTTTCTTTGTGAAATTTAGTATTTTTTCAAATAATAATGGAAAACGGAAAGGACAGTGTAATGAGCAAGGAAAACAAAGAGAATAACACTGAAGAAAAAGAGGCTGTTCAGTCCAAGGAAGCAGAAAAATCTTCCAAGGAATCCTCCGAAAAAGATGCATCTGCTGCAAATTCTTCCTCGGAAGAAGGTGAAAAGTCTGAAAAAGCGGCAGAAAATGCAACAGATTCAGACAAAGTTAAGTCTTTGCAGGATCAGGTTGAAGAGCTTACAAAGGCCAATGCAGACCTTAAGGATCAGCTTCTTCGCAAGGCGGCAGATTTTGACAACTATCGCAAGCGTACCATTCAGGAAAAGCAGGACGCTTACGACTATGCAAACACCAGTCTTTTAAAAGATTTGCTTGAAAGCCTGGACAACTTTGACCGCACGGTTGAGGCCGCTTCCTCTGCAACGGACCCAAAGACCATAGCAGACGGCGTTACAATGATAAACAAGGCAATGGTCAGCATGCTGGAGAACAAGTACAACCTTGTTTCCTATGGTGCTGTAGGCGATGCCTTTGACCCGGACATTCACGAGGCTATCGGCAAGTCGGACGACCCGGTTGCTTCCCCGGTGATCAAGGCTGTGTACCTTAAGGGCTACAAGCTCAAGGACAGGGTAATCCGCCATGCAAAGGTTATGGTAAGCATGCCGGACGGTTCTGTAAAAGAAGAAGTTGATTCCGCAAAGGAAGAAAATAAAGCTTCGGAAAGCGAGTCTGAAGCGGAAAACAAATAGAATGAATTGTTGGCGGAAGTGGCTGTGTGCAGTCTTTGACCGCTGACTTGCATGTATTGTTGAAAACAAACGGAGGTTTTTGATATGGGAAAGATTATTGGTATTGACTTGGGAACAACAAACTCTTGTGTTGCCGTAATGGAAAACGGTGAGCCTGTAGTAATTCAGAATTCAGAGGGTGGAAGAACAACTCCTTCTATCGTAGGCTTTACTGCCAAGGGAGACCGCATCGTTGGTCTTCCTGCAAAGAACCAGATGGTAACAAATCCAAAGAACACGGTATATTCCGTAAAGCGTCTTATTGGACACCGCTTTGGAGAGCTTGAAGGCGAGGCAACAAAGCTTCCCTATACAATCAAGGACCACGGTGCAGACGTCCGCGTAGAAGTTCAGGAAAACGGTTCCGCAAAGGAATACAGCCCCCAGGAAATTTCTGCATTCATCCTTCAGAAGATGAAGAAGACTGCTGAAGACTATCTTGGCGAGACTGTTACAGAGGCTGTTATTACAGTTCCTGCCTACTTTAACGATGCCCAGCGCCAGGCAACAAAGGATGCCGGTAAGATTGCAGGCCTTGACGTAAAGAGAATCATCAACGAACCAACTGCCGCTTCTTTGGCATTCGGCTTTAACAAGGACCAGAAGTCAGAAAAGACAATTGCCGTATACGACCTTGGTGGTGGTACCTTCGATATTTCCATCCTTGAATTGGGTGACGGCGTATTTGAAGTAAAGTCCACAAACGGAAACACACACCTTGGTGGTGATGACTGGGACCGCCGCATCGTTAACTGGCTCATTGACCAGTTCAAGGCAGACAGCGGAATTGACCTTTCAGGCGATGCAATGGCTATGCAGCGTCTTCGCGAGGCAGCAGAGAACGCAAAGATTTCTCTTTCAAACCAGGCAAGCGCAGACATCAACCTTCCATTCATCACGGCTGATGCAACAGGACCAAAGCACTTGCAGAAGTCCCTTACACGCGCACAGTTTGAGCAGATGACCGACGACCTTTTTGAAGCTACACGTGAGCCTTGTCTTAAGGCCATGAAGGATGCAGAAATCTCTGCCGACAAGATTGACGAAGTTCTTCTCGTTGGTGGTTCAAGCCGCATGCCAAAGGTTCAGGAAATCGTAAAGAGCATCTTCGGTAAAGAGGGTAGCCGTTCCGTTAACCCGGACGAAGCAGTTGCTATCGGTGCTGCAATCCAGGGTGGCGTTCTTGCAGGAGACGTAAAGGACGTTCTTCTTCTTGACGTAACACCTCTTTCTTTGGGTATCGAGACAATGGGCGGCGTATTCACACGCCTTATCAACCGCAACACGACTATTCCTACAAAGAAGAGCCAGGTCTTCTCTACAGCGGCAGACGGACAGACAGCTGTTACGATTCACGTTCTTCAGGGTGAGCGTGAAATGGCCAGCCAGAACCGCACTCTTGGCAACTTTGACCTTGTTGGCATTCCACCGGCACCACGCGGTGTTCCACAGATTGAAGTTACCTTCGACATCGATGCTAACGGCATTGTAAAGGTTTCTGCAAAGGATTTGGGAACCGGCAAGGAGCAGAAGATTCAGATTCAGAATTCATCTGGTCTTAGCGAGGAAGAAATCAACCGCATGGTAAAGGATGCAGAGGCCAACGCAGAGAGCGACAAGAAGAAGAAGGAAGAAGTCGAGACTAAGAACGAAGCAGACAGCCTCGTTTACCAGTCAGAAAAGTCCCTCAAGGATTATGGCGACAAGATTTCTGCGGACGACAAGTCCAAGATTGAAGCTGCAATCAAGGAACTTAAGGACGCAATCGCTTCTAATAATATAGAAGAAATGAAGAAGAAGACGGAGAGCCTTAAGCAGGCATCATACAAGCTTGCAGAGGAAATCTACAAGGCTCAGGGTGCACAGGCTGGTGCAGGTGCCGGGGCTGCTGGAGCAAATCCGGGAGCCGGTGCTGGAAACTCAGGTGCAAACGCCGGTTCTTCAAACGCAGGCAGCAAGTTCGACAAGGGCAGCGCTGACGACGTTCAGTACGAAGTCCACGACGACAAATAAAAGCGCCTGAAAAAAAGAGAATTTATTTTTTGATATGGATGGTAGCCTCTTTTGCTCTACCATCCATATCTTTTTGAAGTCGCTGTCATGCCTTTGCGCCACCGCCCTTTCGGGGTTCCGGCATTCGCCTTCATTGCCTTGCCGCCACTTCGTTCTGGCTGCGGCAACCCGCCTGCGGCGGGCCCCTACACGGCGGCATAGGCTGTCCGTCTTCCAATAAAAACGCTTATTTGATATACTGTTCCGGAAAAGTTTTAGGATTAAGAAGATGGCTAACAAACGTGATTATTATGAAGTTTTGGGCATTGATAAAAGTGCCGACAAAGAAACAATAAAAAAAGCTTACCGCAAACTGGCAATCAAATATCACCCCGACCGAAACCCTGGCAACAAGGAAGCGGAAGACAGATTCAAGGAAGCTACAGAAGCATACGAAGTTCTTAGCGATGACCAGAAGAGGCCTATCTATGACCAGTACGGTTTTGCTGGCCTTGACGGAATGGGTGGCGGCGGTGGACAGGGCTACAGCCATGCCTTCCACGACTTTAGCGACATTTTTGGCGGAGACGGTGGCGGTTTCTCTGACATCTTCGAAAATTTATTCGGCGGAATGGGTGGCTTTGGCGGCTCATCACGTTCAAGAAGGGACAGCAACGACGGTGCAAGCCTTCGCTACGACTTGGAAATAGACTTTAAGGATGCAGTTTACGGCTGCAAGAAAGACATACGCTTTAGCCACAAGGAGGCTTGTGCTTCCTGCGGCGGAACAGGCGGTGCCCCGGGTTCCAGCAAAAAGACTTGCGGTACTTGCGGCGGTTCAGGCCAGGTAAGAAGAAGCGCGGGCTTCTTTGCGGTTCAGCAGACATGTCCAACATGCGGCGGAAAGGGTACTGTAATAGACAAGCCTTGCTCTGCATGCCGCGGAACAGGTCTTCAGGACAAGGAAAAGCGCGTTACAATCACAATACCGGCTGGCGTTGACGACGGAAAGCGCATATCCCTTCCCCATCTTGGTAATGCTGGCACAAACGGCGGTTTCACTGGTGACCTTATCATAGTAATCCACGTAAGCCAGGACCGCTTCTTTGAGCGTGACGGCAACGACCTTTACTGTGCACTGCCAATCAGCTTGAGTCAGGCTGCCTTGGGTGCAGACGTTAACCTTACAACGTTGGACGGCAGAAAGATTACCCTAAAGATTCCGTCTGGAACAACCCAGGGCAAGCTCCTCCGCATAAAGGACGAGGGTGTTCCCTTTACAAATTCACCAAGGAAGGGAGACCTTTACGTAAAGATAATCGTGCAGCTTCCAACAAAGCTTACCCGCCAGCAGATTGCGGTTATGGAAGAATACGCGCGTCTTGAAAACGCTACAACTTCCCCCAACCTTATTCCGCTTGAAAATCTTACACGATAGAATTTGCAAAGTTGCCATACTTTTGTTCAGTTCAGTTTTAGCGGGCGTTGCGGGCGGCGATTGA
>DFJV01000034.1:0-32875 GCA_002373205.1 Treponema sp. UBA3662 | reverse complement strand
GGGCGGCGATTGAGCCCGCAGAGAGGGTAGGACGCAACGAAGTGCGGCCGCAGGGGGAGACTTCCCCCTCCTGGATTCAAATTATTTAAACCTCTTTTCCCTTGATAGATTTTTTCTAGACAGATGGACTAAAACTTAAAATTGTGATTATATATAGATAGTTTTTAAATTTTAATCGGCAATTGTATAGGAATAAGAATATGGCAGAAAATATGGAAGATCCTCGCTTGGATAATGAACACTGGGCGGACGTGCTTGTACAGGCACTCCCTTACTTTAAGCACTGGTGCGGAAAAATCGTCGTTGTAAAATACGGCGGAAACGCTATGCTAAACGAAGACCTCAAGGCAGACGTAATGGAAGACATTGTTCTTCTTAACACGATAGGAATCCATGTGGTTCTTGTCCACGGCGGCGGTCCTGAGATAAACAACATGCTCAACAAAATTGGCAAGGAAAGCAAATTCGTAAACGGCTTGCGCTACACCGATGCGGAGACCATGGAAGTTGTTCAGATGGTTCTTACCGGCAAGCTTAACAAGGACATAGTCGGCATGATTTTGCAGGAAGGCGGAAAGGCTGTCGGTTTGAGCGGTGTTGACTCTGGTCTCTTACGCGCAAAGAAAATTGACAAGGACGGTGCAGACTTGGGCTTTGTAGGAGAGGTAACGGAAGTGAACCCGGAGATTTTGCTTTCACTCATAGCACAGGGCTTTATCCCGGTAGTTTCTACAGTTGCCCTTGGCGAAACAGGCGACACCAACCGCTACAACATAAACGCAGACACTGCCGCTGCAAAGATTGCAGTTGCCCTTAAGGCAGAAAAATTCGTCCAGCTTACAAACGTTCCTGGCGTGCTCCGGGACGTAAACGATCCGTCTTCTTTGATTCAGCGAATCCACCTGGCAGACGTTCAGGGCTTTATAGATGACGGTACGATTGCAGGCGGCATGATTCCAAAGATTGAGTGCTGCATGCTTGCGCGAAACGGTGGCGTTCCACGAACACACATAATTGACGGCCGCGTTCCACATTCACTTCTTATAGAAATGTTCAGCGACCGCGGTATTGGAACGATGATATACTAAAGTTTTTTTTACAGGAGAAAGACATGGGTAGCAAAAAGGTTTTGAACAATTACGGTTCATTCGACATAACATTCAAAAGCGGAAAGGGCTCAACCCTTACAGACGTAAACGGCAAGAAATACATAGACTTTCTTTCGGGCATTGCGGTTAACTGCCTTGGTCACGGCTACAAACCACTTGTTAAGGCAATAGCAAAGCAGGCTTCAAAGCAGATCCACATCTGCAACTATTTTTTAAGCGACGTTGGCGTTGCCTATGCAGATTCCCTGCTCAAGGCCACTGGCTACAGCGGAGTTTTCTTTGGCAACAGCGGTGCAGAGGCAAACGAAGCTGCAATAAAGCTTGCCCGCAAGTACGGCCAGCTTACAGGCGGAGACTCAAAAAAGACAATCGTAACGCTTGAACGCTCCTTCCACGGACGCACCCTTGCAACAATAAAGGCTACCGGTCAGGAAAAATTCCATCCGGCAAGTTTTGCTCCATACCCGGTTGGCTTTAGGACAATCAAGGCCAATGACTTTGACGGTCTAAAGGAAGCTTTTGACTCCAACACCTGTGCCCTTCTTATGGAATGTGTTCAGGGCGAAGGCGGGGTTATTCCCCTGGACAAGGAGTGGGCACAGGCAGCGGCAAAGGCTGCACGTGAAGCAGGTGC
Source organism: Treponema sp. UBA3662 (assembly GCA_002373205.1). Taxonomy (GTDB): domain Bacteria; phylum Spirochaetota; class Spirochaetia; order Treponematales; family Treponemataceae; genus Treponema_D. The sequence goes on along the minus strand of DFJV01000034.1, from coordinate 31,132 downwards.
CCTTGTAATGTGCGACGAGGTTCAGACAGGAATTGGTAGGACGGGAACTTTCCTTGCAAGTGAACAGCTTGACATAGATGCAGACGTTGTTACCCTGGCAAAGGGAATTGCAGGCGGAGTTCCAATGGGAGCTTGTCTTTTCCGCAACAAAGCGGCAGATGTCTACACAGCGGGAGACCACCAGTCAACATTCGGAGGTAACCCCTTGGCATGTGCAGCGGCTCAGGTTGTGCTTAACACGGTGAACACACCGGCTTTCCTTGCTTCTGTAGTAGAGAAGGGTGAATACACAAGGAAGACCATTGCTTCCTGGAACATAAAGGAAGTAACGGAAATCCGCGGCAAAGGCCTTATGACCGGTGTTCAGATGCAGGACGGAATTAACCCTGCGGAAATAGAAAAGAAGTGCCTTGAAAAAGGTCTTTTGTTCAGCACTGCAGGAGAGCACACTTTGCGCCTTGTTCCTCCGCTCAACATAAGCCAGAAGGAACTTGATGCCGGTCTTGAAATTTTACGCTCCGTTTTGTATCATGACTAAATGAAAAACCGCATAATAGCCGTTCTTTTTGTCATAGCAATAGCCGCAATAGCCCTCTTTGTAATACACGAGCAGTATTTTTCCGTGGAAAAGAAAGAAACTGCCGTGTCCAAGATAGTCATCCCCCAGGTGCAGAAGCAGGTTGAGGATGAAACGCAGGAGGAGCTTCAGATTGGCACGGAAGAAGGTGTGTCTTCCCTTGTTCCGCTAAAAAGCGACGAAACCCTCTTTGGCACGCTAAGCATGGACTTTGACGGCGACGGTTATGACGACCAGGTGAATGCAATAAAGAATTCATCCTCTCCGGCCATGCAGCTTTTGGTGGGACTATACAATCCTTCTACAAAGGCTTACGAGCGTTCAGCCCTTCTTGTTACGGACATCCAGCAGGCGCGTACTTTTTCCTACACAGGCATGGACATTACCGGAGACCACCGCACAGCCCTTGTCTACCAAGGCTTTTTGGAAAACGGCGACTCTGTTATGCAGGTTTACCACATCCTCCGCTCATCGGCATCAGCAGCCCCGGTGCTAAAGAGAATTGCATCCCTAAGGGCGGACGGCACCATATTCATCCAGCAGATAGAACGCGACGACTCATATTTGTCCGACCAGACCACAGGCGCAAGCTACGTAATTTGGGTCTACGGCTCTGACTATGCCAACAAGGAAAGTTCAGACCAGCTCCAGACCCGTTGGGAATGGAACAGAAATTCCCAGCTTTACGAGATAAAGGAGCAGGAGCGCATAACAGGAAACCTTATTGCTGCCCGCGAACTTGCAAAAATTCAGGACGGAACAGTTGCAACCTTTGCAAATTTCTTGGAAGGCCTTTGGTACAAGACGGAAAACCGCGGCTCCCAGGTTCACTACATTTTCTTTGACTGGAACGAAGACCGCCAGATTGTCTTTTTGGACGGAGGCGAAGAAGGTGTCTTTGACTGGCACAATTCAAACGTAAGGCGAAACGGCATGTATATTTCCACCACAAACCTGGAAATAGAGAACCTTCAGCGCCGCATAGACATATCGCTTATTTCCAAGGACCAGATCCGCATACACGTTCAGGACGACGTTCGCATGTACTTTAGCGAAAGCTCCGTATGGGACGGCTACTACAAAAAAGTGAATTTTGCCTCTAAGCTAACCAAAAAAGAGGGTGGGGAAGACCAGTCCGCAAAGAAATTCCTGGAAGAACTGGAAAAAGCATCTTCATGGAAGACCGTGGACGGAACCGTGTTCAAGTTTTCAGACGGAAACTACAACGCAATCGGTGACTCAATAAACGACAACGGCATGTATTCATCAATACAGATGTCTGGACAGGCCTTTATCCAGTTCCGCTCCTTTACCGCAACGCCACTTTTAAGCGGAATCTACCTTTTGGAACGCTCACCTGTGGATGGCGTGGAAGAAGAGGGGGCAATAATCCTTAGGCCTTACGTGCTTACGCCTTCTTCCTGCTATCCTTCACGCGACAAAATGCTGGTCTTGCAGAACAACGACTAGCTGCCTTGGCCTGCCGGAACAATATCAACCCAGTCTATAAGAATCTGAGCGCTTGCCTTTGACTGGGTTCCAGACTTTATGTTTATTCCTATGAATTTATTCTTTTCCATGGCATTCTTGTTAAGCTTAAAGGCCACGTTTTTTGAGCCAAGTTTTGCCCTCTTGTCCCTAAAGTTAAGCTCTATGGTATGCCAGCCTGCACCAATGTCGTCAAAGGTAAAGTTTTCAATTGCCCCCTTCAGGTTCACTTTGTAGAGGCTTTCGTTCTTAAAATAAGAAACAAAATTCAGCCTTGCAAGTTCATCGTGGGCTGCAAGCTCTGCCGGAATGTAAATGTGAATGCGCAGAACAGAGCCGGAAAGATTGTAAACCTGCTCCTTGTCTCGGGCTGTACCCAAAAGAATGCCGTATTCCTTGCCGTCAGAAAGGTCCAGGTTTGCCGTAAGCATACGCTTTTTGCTGCCTGCGTTAACAAAAGAAACCACATCCGGGTCGTCCGTAGTCTTAAGGTAGACAGTTTCGTCGTTCAAATCCTGGCTTCCCTTCCAAACCTTGGTCTGCATTTTGGAAAAATTGTTGGAAACAACGGTCTTCTTTTCGTTGCCGGATTTTTCTATTACAGACGGAGGAACCGTAATGTTCAGCCTGTCCGGATCCAGGTATTTTTCTGAGGCAGGAACCTTGTACTTCTTCTTTTTTTCATTTTCCGCCTCGTCGCTTTTTACGCTCCTGCATGCCGTTATGATGCAGATAATGGCGGCAACCACCCCAAGAATAATCTTTTTGGTCTTAGAATTCAACTTAAGCATAAATATCCCCTGCTTTACTATCGGAATTTTTTCAAACACTTTTTACTTTTGCCTTTTTCTTTGATTTCTTGATTTTCTTGGACGGTGCTTTTCTTGGCTCTACCATTTAGTTTCTTCTCTAATTCGACCGAACGTGCCTTTGCGCCACCCGCTTTCCAGGGCTCCGCTCCCGCTCCGGCCCGCCTTCGGCGGTCTGGCTACGCCACCCTTCCAATCGGGCGTAGGTCGCTTAGAAAAATCCCTCCATGGATTTTTCTAAGATTGCAGAATTGCTTTGCAATTCTGCATGCTGCTAAGCCGCCCGTCCATGGGCTTTTTACTGTTTGGCAAGAAACAGAACAAAAATCCATCACGCTGCTAACCTGCCCTCTATGGCTTGACACTGGTTGGCAAGAAACAATTCCGTTCCCTGAGCCCGTCGAAGGGAACCTTCCCCAAAAAAACATTAGTTCAAAACGAGAGGTTCTAAACTGGATTGAAGAGCCTCTACACACAAAATTGATTTCCTATCTGGTTTACATAGGAAAAATATGTAAAGAAAGCACTGGAATGGAGGGACACAACGATAGCAAGTGCGACAAAAATCCGTCCATGGGCTTTTTACGGATTGGCAAGGAAGAGAACAAAAATCCATCACGCTGCTAACCTGCCCTCTATGACTTGACACTGGTTGGCAAGAAACAATTCCGTTCCCTGAGCCCGTCGAAGGGAACCTTCCCCAAAAAAAACTTGACTTTTGGCAAACTGCTTGTTATATTATAAAAGAATCGGGGGTGTACCGGTTTCGACAGACAGGAGTAATCTTGTGCTGCAGGTGAGGCTGTCGCCTGGTCTCTGATACAGACGAAAACAATAACTGCAAAACGTAGAGAAGACGACGAGTCTGAAAACGAACAGTTAGCTCTTGCTGCCTAACTTAAGGCACTGAGAGCCGGAATTTATGCTGCGCTGTTCCTAGCGGTGTAAAATTCTGTCACAAATAGGGACTTGCCTTGCAGAATGTGCGGGTTCTGCCCGGGACGCTGAGCAATCGGCCATCCGTAATAAGGAGACGACGCCTTTGAAGCCGCTACCGTCTCCCGACAAATACCTCGCTTCAATAAACCTGTAGAGGCACCTGCTTAGCCTGCTTGGACGGGAGTTCAACTCTCCCCATCTCCAGAAATAGTCTTTGCTTTACGAAAGGAATATTTGTAAGGCAAAGGCTTTTTTTGTTTTAAAAAAAAGTTGAACTCCCCGGAGAGAGCGCCGACCAAGGGGAGGAAAAGGCGGCACGGATGCCGCCGACAGCGAACGCAGGCGGTCGAAAAGAGCGAACAGGAGGTGAGCGAATGGAGACAGTTCAACTCTCCCCATCTCCAAAGATTTATCAAAATCACATTAAAAGCGAACGCAACATTCAAAAACGCAGCGGTCACTTTCTTTTATATGAATATAAGTTTTTCCCTTTATTTCAGCATCATTGCGGCGAAAAACTTTAAGAGTCTGGCCTTCGCGGCTTTCACCTGTATAGTGAACTTCAAGATCCTTAATTTCATGCGACTGCAAAAAATCATCATCAAAAACACAAAGAGCAAGCTTAATGTATTCAATGTTGTTCATGTGATGCGACATGTCTATATGGCAGGAACGGATAATCTGCTCAAAGACAAATTCTTCATCCTTAAAATCCGATGGAAATCTTTCAAAGGTCTCGTTATAAACTGGGGAAGGAAAATTTTCTTTTGGATATGGAAGTTCGGTAAGCTTTTGGGGGCGGTGGCTTTCAAGGCTCAAAACGCAGGCTTCCTGATTTGCAACAAGCAGGCGCTTTCCGTTTTTGTCTGCAATTTCCGTATTGACGTGAGTGCGCATTCCAAGGTTGTCAATTGGAAAAGTCCTCGCTGTAACAATTTCGCGCCAGTCAGGGCGTCGTTCAAAATGAACCTTAGTCTTTGTAAAGACCCAGAAGTCATTGAATTTTTCGCGGTAAACAACGCCGTCGCATCCCATTGCGTTAAAACATTCAGTAAGATTGTCCTGAACCATAAGCACGGACTGGGCAATGCCCATGCGCACTGTTGAATCAATAAAAGCCGAAGAAATCTCGCGCTCGCTTGTAAAAGTAAGTTTTTCAAAAGTTGCCATAAAATCATTATATCAAAAAAACATTCATTGGGAAAGCGTCGCTTTCTTGCGTGTTTCTTGCGGAAGATTCTGCATAGGAAAATATAAGGCGGATGTTATTAAAGCTCCCATCCTTGCTCTTTATTTCCGTATAAATCCTTTGTCTGATTCTGGGACTCCACCTTGGTCAGAAACAAAGCGCTCAACCGTCATGTGCAAATCGTATTTTTCGCGCAGTTCGGCAATTGTTTTCATCATTGGACTTGCGTGATGAATGTCTATGGCTTTTTGGTTTTCCCACTGGTCAATCAAAAGGACTGTTTTGTTGGGGCTGCCGTCAAAAAGAGGCAGGTAGTATTCATACCTTAGGTTGCCTTTTTCTGCTCTGATTTTTTCTACAGTGCCGCTTTCTGTCATTTCTTTTGCAAAATCGAGTGCGGCGTTTCCTTTTCCGCTGTACCTTAGGTTTACTGTTATGCTCATTTATTTTCTCCAAATATTAGTGCCTTGCAATAAGATGGGCTGTGAGGGCAAAGAAAAGTCTGCTTCTTATGTGTTAACTTCCGCAGAATCTTACTTTAGCGCCCCTTCAACATACTTTTTGATGTCTGCACCACTGCCGCGGGTAAAATCTTTTCCGCCCTTAAAGTCTGCTCCTTTTGCAAACTTTGCAAGGTCACTTCCGCTTCGACCAAGTTTGCTTCCGCCACTTGTGCAAAGGGTAACAAGTTTCTTGCCGTTCCAGTTTTGGCTTTCTACAAAAGTGTAAACGATTTTTGGAGCATAAGCCCACCAGATGGGGTAGCACAAAATTACCGTGTCGTATTTTGCAATGTCTATTTTGTTTGCGATTGCCGGGCGACTTTTTGGGTCGTTGCATTCAATGGAAGAGCGTGATTTTTTATCGTGCCAGTTCAAGTCTGCGTCACTGTATTTTTGAACAGGCTGAATTTCAAAAATATCTGCCCCCATTGCTTTGGCCGCATCTTTTGCCATGCGCTCTGTGGTTCCTGTTGCGCTAAAATAGACGACCGCCACGCTTCCTGTACTTCCAGCGCTTCCTGCGGTTCCTGAGCCTGTCGAAGGAGTCGAAGAAGTCGAAGGAGCAGCAAATACTCCCGCCGTAACAATGCCTCCGATTAAAAGTGAAAGAATAAGTTTTTTCATAAAATTTCCTCCGTAATTATTACCAGTTTTCATACCGCAACCCTGTATCAAGTGCGGAAAGTTTTTCCATTTCGCTTTCGGTAAGTTCAAAATACCACACATCAAAGTTTTCTTCAATGTGAGAAGGGTTTGAGCTTCCGGGAATTGCTATATAGCCTGATTGCAAATGCCAGCGGACAATGATTTGTGCAGCTGTCTTTTTGTGCGCTTTTGCAATTTGCAAAACCAAAGGATTTTGAAGGTGCTCAGAAGTGTGCCCCCGGCCACCAAAAGGATAATAGCTTTCTATATAAATTCCTTTTTTTGCCGCCCAATCCCTAAGCTTTTTGTTCTGATATTTTAAGTGGTTTTCGTTTTGAATGACGGCCGGTGGAATTTCAAAATCGTTAATGAAGTGAGAGGCCGATTTTTCCGTGTAGAAATTTGAAATGCCTATTGAGCGGATTTTTCCCTCCTTAACCGCACGGATCATTGCCTTGTAAACAGCGTCGTCTCCAGAGTTGGATCCATGCTGATGCAAAAGGCATAGGTCAATGTAGAAAAGCCCAAGCTTTTTAAGAGAGTCATCAATGTCCCTGTCTGGTGAATTGCTCCACGGGACAAGTTTTGTCGTAACGAAAATTTCTTCGCGCTTGCAGATTCCGTCCTTTATTGCGCTGCGGATTGCATTGCCAACTTCTTCTTCGTTGCCATAGTAGCGGGCTGTATCAATTAGCCGGTAGCCCGATTTGAGCGCTGCATAAACAGCCTTTTCGCAACTTTTGCCTGTGAGCGTCCATGTTCCCAATCCGAGTGTTGGCATTTCGTAGCCAGAGTTTAGTCTTACTCTTTGCCCTTCCTCTGCCACAATAAAATTCGCCATAAGCAATGCCGCCAGAATCAAAAAGAGTTTTTTCAAAAGCATTTTCTCCTATTCATTTACAGAAAAAACTGCAGTAATATTTCCCTTTCCCAAAATCTTTTTGAGTTCGCTTTGAGATATTGCGTCAATCTTTCCAAGCTGGGTAAAATTCCAGCTGTTTACATCGTAGTAAATTGTTATCTGATTGCCCTGGTACAAAATTATGTCGCCTGAGCAGGTTGTAATCTGCCTGTCGTTCCGCGGAAGTGAAGTGCCAAGGGAGCCAACCTTTTCAAAGCTGGCATAGTCGTGCATTTCTACTTTAACCGGCCCCTTTTGAAGAAGCGCGTAAAATGCCGCAGCCGAGGAATTGTCTGCCAGGGTTGCTGTAAGACTGTGGCCTCCGCTTTCGCTTGTTACTTCAATTTTTATTTTCATATTAGCTGCTCCTTGCTTTGTACTTCTTCCTTTTGCACAGGCTGTAGAAAGACAGATGAATAGAATCGTTAAAATTGCATAAAACCTCTTCATTTTACCTCCTATTTTAAATTTGCTTCAAAAAATGCATTCAGCTTGTCCCAAGGAATATAGTTTTCCTTGCCGCCGTCGTAAAGGTCGCAGTGGGTGGCTCCCGGAATAATCATAAGTTCCTTGTTGGAAGCATACTTACTGCCCTTAACCATGTCGTTGTAAGCTGTCTCGCCCATGTAGCGGCTGTGTGCCTTTTCCCCGTGGACGATTAGGACTGCGGAGCGGATTTCTTTTGCATAAGTAAAAAGGCTGGTATTCATAAGGCTTGTTGCGGCGGTATTTGCCCAGCCCATGTTGGAATTGAGTGAGCGGGGGTGGTAGCCGCGGGGAGTCTTGTAGTAGTCCCAGTACTGGCTAAAGAAAGTGTCTCCTTGGGGACGCTCTTGTGGAAGTCCGCCTACTGTTGGATATTCACCGCTTTCGTTGGCCTTTGCAAAACATTCTGTGCGTGCCTTGTTTACTGCAAGCCGTGCCTGGTAGCGTGCTTCTTCGTTGTCATTTTGGTCAAAGTAGCCCTTGTTTGTTACGCGGGACATGTCGTACATTGTCATTACCGCACTTGCCTTGATTCTTGTGTCGATTCCGGCAGCGTTTAGTGCCCAGCCTCCCCAGCCGCAAATTCCGATGATTCCGATTTTTTCCGGGTCAACCTTGCTTTGGTTTGAAAGAAAATCCACCGCAGCCTGAAAGTCTTCCGTGTTTATGTCCGGGCTGTTCATGTAGCGGGGCTTTCCTCCAGATTCGCCTGTAAAGCTTGGGTCAAAAGCTATTGTTAGAAAACCACGCTTTGCCATTTCGTGGGCGTACAAACCAGAGGCCTGTTCCTTTACGGCTCCAAAAGGCCCTGAAACTGCTATTGCAGGAAGTTTTCCCTTGCCATTTCCTGCCGGGCTTGGAACTTCTTTTGGCGTGTACATGTCAGCCGCAAGCGTAATTCCAAAGTGGTTGGTGAATGTTACCTTCTGGTGAGTAACTTTATCTGACAGGGCAAAGGTCTTGTCCCAGTTTTTTTCTAGCCTTAGTGTTTCCATATTTTCTCCATACGCTTTTTAAATTACACGAAGTTTAGGCATATTACAAATACTTTGTTTTTATAATAAATTATGCCTTTTGGGCATAGTATGCAGCCGGTTTTCATGCTATACTTTTTGTATGGAACTTCGGGTACTAAAATATTTTATTACGATTGCAAACGAGCAGAACATCTCGCGGGCGGCACAAATAATCCACATTACGCAGCCCACTCTTTCACGGCAGATTATTGAGCTTGAAGAAGAACTTGGGGTTCAGCTTTTTGAAAGGAACAGGCAGAACCGCAAATTCATTCTGACTGACGAAGGCGTTCGCTTTTACAATTATGCGGTGCAGATTACGGAGCTTTCTGAAAAAACAATCGAAGAGTTTAGGACTAATTCCTCTCAGGTTTCGGGCAAAATTTATATTGGGGCAGGGGAGTCAAAATCAATTGCTTGTGTTGCGGAGGCCTTTAAAAAAATCCGCAAAGACCATCCAAAAATTGAAGTGAGCCTTTTTTCTGGCAATGCCGGGCTTATTTGCGAGCGCCTTGACCGGGGGCTTTGCGACTTTGGCATTTTTATTGGATTCAAGAACCTTGAAAAATACAGGCGCCTGACTCTTAAGCAAAAAGACCGCTGGGGTCTTCTGACAAGAAAAGACAATCCTCTTGCAAAATACGAATGTATAAAAAAGGAAAATCTTTTGGAACATTACGAGCCCCTGTTTTTGTCGGAGCAGGCTTCCAGGCACCGCGAACTTTTACACTGGTTTGGCGGTTCTATGGAAAAATACAACATAGCAGGTTCCTATAACCTTATTTACAACGCAAGCATTTTTACAAAAGAGAATATTGCCTCCTGCATTACTCTGGAAGGCCTTGCGGATATTTCTGCAGAAAGCCCCCTCTGCTTTGTTCCTCTGGAGCCTGCCATTTACAGCGAGGTTTGCCTTGCATGGAAAAAAGACCGGGAACTTTCTAAGGCTGCAAAGGTTCTTTTAGATAATTTACAGAACGTGACATAAATTCCCCTACAAATAAAGTGATTGGCAGTAAAAGTCCGATAATCACATTATAGGCTAGACAGGGGAGGGCAATATGAATAAAAAAATAGAAGAAGCCATTGTTGGCGCAAGTGAGGTTCAAAGCGGGATTGGCCACTACATAAAGGATTTGCTGGAATCTTTTGGGGTTGATGCCGTTTATGAAGTTCTGGAAGATATGCTTAGGGGCTCCATGGAAAGGTTCCTTACTGCGCTGGAATTTACCGCATTTATCTTTGCAAACCTTAACTACATTCCGGGCAAGGGCGACGAAGAGCTTATGGACAAGATGAAGGATTCCCGCCTCTTTGAAAATCTGATTGAATCTTTTTGTGCAAAGAAGGCATACGGCCGCCTTAACACGCTTTTTTATCTTATGAACAATATTCCTGCCAATTTTTCTTCTGAGCGCATAGAAGAGCTTTTTGACCGCTACCGGGTGGAAAACTGCATCCTTATGGTTCCGCTTATGAATTCCCTTACGGAAGCTTTGGGAAACGCCTTTCCCTTGGAAAAATACGCTGGAATTACTATAGACGATGAAGACTGCAATTTTATTGTAAAATATTTGATTTCCCAGTCTGAATACCTTGATTCTTTTGCGAGGGACGCGATTCTTGAAAAGCTAAAGGGCAATTGCCCGCAAAAATACGCCACCGCTTTGGAAAAATCAATTGCTTTCAATAAGAAATTTATGGAAGAAGATTATTTTGGCGACGATGAAGGCGTGGATGAAGGCTGGGAAGAGATTCAGGCTGTGGTGGACGGATATTTTGAGCGCATGGAAGAGCTTGACCTTAGCGGAGAAAGCATTAGCTTTGCAGACTTTGTTCTTGCCAACAAAGACTAGCCCGGTTGGAGTGCTTGCAAACTCACAGTGCACGCTTCGAGCGAGCAAGATCCATAGCAGGCCTGAGTGATAACGGAGCCACGCCACCGTTTAAGCAATGGCTTCCCCGCGTCTTACCCAAACAAATGACGTCCCGTCCAAGGCACTGCTTGTTCACTCTTTAGGGGAAAGCTTACCGGACACAGTAGCAACATTCAGGCAGCTCCAGATAAAAAAAAAGCGCTCCAAAAAGGAACGCTTGTATTTTTTAGGAAGCTTAGTCTATTGTAACACCGTGGCGCTTCTGCTGGAAACGCTTGAGCATTGCAACACCGTTGCGCTTGTCGTTGTAGATAAAGCCACCGTTCCAGTATTCAAGGGCTGCAAACAAGGCGTTACCACCGTCCTGGTCATCGGATTTTTTTGTACGGAATGAAACATAATTTGCAAGTTCTTCAAAATTTGAGTTGTGCAGACATTCCAGACGCTTGCGGTTAAAGTCGTTCCACTTTTCCAAGTCCTTAAAGCCTTCGCCTTCGTCTTCTACGATAAGGTGGGCATGGCTGGCGCTGAAAGAATACCAAACGTGTACTTTCTTGTTTACGTCGCAGTGGTTACCGTGCTTTACGGCATTCTTGATTACTTCGCTAATCTGCTGCTCAAGGAGGTTGATTTCCTTTATTTCCAATGGGGCAGACTGTACAATCAGCAAGGTAAAATAGCGAATTTGCCTAAAATCAGAAGGAAATTCCTTGTAAAGCATGTTTGCTTTGTCAAATAGCGGATCGTTTCCGTCTGAGCGCAACTCTTTTATTTCATCCATAATAAAACTTCCTCCTTTGTCTGTTATTCGTTAATCATAAGCAAGGCTTCTTCTACGCTGTTTGCAATTGGGAAGTAACCCATAAGCTTTGTAAGCTCGATAACCTTCTTTACTGAGCCGTGTATGTTGGAAATGTAGAGCTTAAGGTTCATCTTCTTTATTGTAGAACAGATGTAGATAAGCGCACCAATTCCTGACGAGTCAATGTAGTCTACCTGTTCAAGGTTGATGATAAAGGACTTTACATTTTTCTCCAGCATTTTGAGGACCAGTTCCTTGAGTTTGTAGGAATTGTACAAGTCCATTTCGCCGTTTACGTCAATGATGTACACTTCTCCATTTTTACGTATTTTAAGTTCCATATCTTTACTCCTTTTGCACCCAAATTTATTGAATTTTTACAATAAGCAGCGTTTTGTCGTCATGCTGTACGGCACTGCCTGTAAATTTTTTTACGTCCTCTTTTACAAGACGTGCTATGTCTTTGCCGGATTTTGCGTGATTCTCCTGAATTACGCGCAGCAAAGACTCCTTTGAATATTGCTGGCCACTTTCATTAAGGGCTTCAACAAGACCATCTGTATATGTGAATATTATATCACCATTTTTAACTTTTTGCACGAAATCTTTATATTCTGTTGTTTTTTCTACGCCAATCGGTTCGGAAGGGGAGGTTAGCTCCCTGCATTCGTTCTTTTCGCCGTCGTAGAGGTAGACAGGGATTACACCGCCAGAAGCTACTTCCACGCTGCTTGTTGTAGGGTCGTAGTTGATTAGCGCAGTTGAGCCAAAGTGGTCCGTGCTAAAGGATTCGCCAGAAATGCCGCGGTTTACCCAGGAGAGGATTTTTCCCGCGCTCTGCATTGAATTTATTACAAGGCGCAGCATGGAGCGTACCATGGACATTACAACCACGCTGTTCATGCCTTTTCCTGCTATGTCTGACATGATGAATGAAATTCTGTCCTTGCGGGAAACAAGTATGTCGTAGCTGTCTCCGCAAACGCCCTGGCATGGGTCCCAGAATACGCCAAACTGCAGCCCCTGGATAAGAGGCAGCTTTGCAGGCTTTAGCGATGCCTGGATTCTGGAGGCAAGTTCCGCTTCCTTTGCAACTTCGTTCTGTTCTATTATGTCTTGTACAGCGATTACGTTCTTTATTGTTGCGGCAGCAAAGTCGCAGAGTGTTGAAGTAATCTTCAATTCATCTTCGTTAAAGACTTCGTTGCCGTGCTTGCGGGCAAATGCTGCAAGTCCTATTACGGTGTCCTGAATCTTCATTGGGGAGATGATGTAGCTTCCGCATTCAAGGAATTCTTCCGGGCCGTTCTGGTAGATTCTGCTGTCCGTTTCTGGCTTTGTAATAAGCTCTGCACGTCCCTGGGTAGCTATTTCGCCAAAGATGTTGCCTTCCAGCGGGAAGGTTGCAAATTTAAAGTTTGTTGCCACGCGGATTGGCTTGTGGGGCAGGTCTGCCGGCAGCTTGTATGGAGGGGGAAAGTCTCCGTCGAATGTTTTTACGGAGATTATGTCCTCAAAGTCGTCTATCATGAGTATTGCGCCACCGTCTGCGCTTATCTGGTCCTTGATTGTCTTGTTGATGTACTCAAGGAAGGTGGTAATTCCCTTGTCTGAAGTATAGGAATCTACCGCGTGTACGGTAAAGTCGCGGCTTACGTCCAAAAGGCGCAGGTCCTGCTCCGAAAGTTCAACCTGCCTTTCTTCTGCAGTAGCCTTTGCCGCCTCGTTCTGCAGGGCTGCAAGAGTGTGCTTGTTCTTCCATCTGGGTATAAGTGAGTCGAATTTTACAGGCTCAAAGGTGGAGAACATTATTGCGATTGGAATTTGGAGGAAAAGTGCTGCAAAAACCGCAAGCATAAAGAAATTTGCGGACTTTGCGTAGTCTTGCCCCATGTAAAGCTTGTAGAATGTGCTGATGCTTGTAATTGCAATGATAATCAGAGAGATGTAGGTTATAAAGCTTACCCTTGCTGACTTGCGTTTTCTTATTAGGACGCATAGAAACAATAAGAGTATGGAAACGGCAGCAATTGCCAAGAGCGGCATGTAAGACAAATTTTCAATGATTTTCAAATTACTGCTCCCTGTACCTTTATCATGGTAAACAAGGTCCTTTTCCTTAAAAGCATACTCCTATTCTACCATTGAAATATTGTACCGTCAAGATTATATTGCAAGAACCTCTAAAAACTTTATTTTTATAGATTCCTTCATGGATTATCGGTGGAAAATTACCTAAAAATTAGTTTTTGGAGGTTTTTGCACTAATTTCTGGAATTTTTCTCTTTTTTTGGAGCGGCTTTTCTTTTGGGACAGGAGCCTTTTGGAAGAAGAAAAAGCTGCTTTTGTTACCCGCTTTCCAGGGCTACGCTATCGCTCCGGCCCGCCTCCGGCGGTCTTGCCTTTGGCAACCCTTCCAATCGGGGCTAGGCTTACACCGCCACCGCCCGTCCCGGGAGCCAGTCGAAGGGCCGGGTAAACGATGGCAGTTAGCCTTTTACAGATGCTGTGGTTCGACAAGCTCACCAACCGGTTCAGGGTGACAGGGCAGCCGTCATACACATACCGTGCCCGGTCCCTGAGCCAGTCGAAGGGCCAGTAACCGATGGCATTTAGGCTTTTACAGATGCTGTGGTTCGACAAGCTCACCAACCGGTTCAGGGTGACAGGGCAGCCGTCATCCCGAACTCGTTTCGGGATCTGTGGAGGGGTGACAGAAGGGTTGCATATTAATACACGGCAGGGATTGGAGCCCCGCCGGAGGCGTTCCGAACGAAGAGAGGAATGGAGCGAAAGCGGAAGGGCGGAAAGCCCCTTGAAAATGGCCTCCTTGCCATTTTGAAAGACGAAAAAACGCGGAATCTTATGCAAACACTTGACGCGCCCTCCTTGGCGCTATATGTTCTGTGGAAATGGCAAGGTCTTTGCAGAGGGACTTTTTCTGGAAATTGGAGCTGCCGCAGAATGAGAATTTTAGAGAAGAAAAAAAATCCTTACTTTTCCGTGTCTTTTTCTTCTTTAAAAAGGGCCAGTTTTTTGCGGGCCAGGGCATTTTTTATCCTGAAGAAGATTGAGTGCCTCTTGTGGCTTTTCTTGAAGTCTTTTACAGCTTCGTCCAGGCTAAAATCGTTGCCGAATTTCTGCTTTAGTTCGTCCCAGTACTTGATTAGGTAGATGTAGAGGTCGGAGATTGTGCGCTTTTTGAAAAGCCTTAGTATCTTGTGGGACTGGATGGACTTTACTACGGGCATGTAGACGTTGTTGAACCATGAGAGCACCGCGTCTTCAAAGGGAATTTCTTCCGTTTGGTTCATGTTGATGTAGTAGCGGTGGGTCAGTATGTGGTTGTAGATTACGTCGTACTGGCCGGGCGTGGAGAAGTCCAGCTGCCACCAGTCGGTTATGTCGCCAAAGTTTGTTTCCGAATAGAATACCCGCTTTTCGTAGTAGAGAACCTGCTGGATCATTTCTTCTTTTGTGGAGCCGGGCTTAAGTTTTATTTCGCTTTGCAGGCTTACTACGTCCGCGTCTATGTTTTCTACCCCGCGCGCCTTTGCAACCGATACGCGGTGGTTTCCGTCGCGGACAAAGTAGAGGCCTCCCAGTTCGTATAGGCTGATTGGCGGAAGAACCACGTCCTGTATGTGGGCCATGTCAACTCTTTCCCAGCGTGCCTTTAGGAAGATGCTTTTGGGAAAGAAGTGGTTGTCAAAGTCTTTGTAGCGGCCTTCGCTTCCTACGATAAGGTCTACGGGGACTATCTGCATTCCCTTGTAGACTTCGTTGCTGGGCTTTAAGAGTTTTTTTATGTCGGTGAACGAAATAAGTGCTGCTTCTTCCGGGTTCAGTATGTGCTGGATTTCGTTGAAAAGCGCCTTGTTCCTTGCCTTTGCAAAGTCTTCACCGGTCTGTGCGGATGTTAATTGAGCCAAGGAAGTCTCCTTCTTTTTCTGAAAGTTTTGGTTCATACTCTATGACTATGTGGCTAAAGGCGTTTACTACCGTCGTCTGAGCGCTTTTTGCCACTCGGGGGGCCTGTAGGTCGTAGAGGTGGATGTGCCCGTGAACTAAAAGGGCAGGCTTGAATCTTTTTATGAACCAGTTAAAGCATTCAAAGCCTTTGTGGCAGGGGTCGTCCCTGTCGTTTATGTGCCTGGGGGATGCATGGGTCAGGAATATGTCGCAGTAGCGGCCGTAGCGTATTTTGTTCCATATTAAGGCGGGTACCATGGAGATGAGCTTTAGCTTCATTTCAAAGTCCGTGTACTGGTCTTCGCCCTTGTTGTATCGTATTGAGCCTGAGACTCCGGCAAGGAGTAGGGGAGTCGTCTTTCCGTTGGGGGCTTTGAAGGACAGGTTCTTTAGCCTTAGCACCTTGCGGTTTATGTAGTCCGCCCCGTGCCCGTTTTCTATGGAGTGCATCTTTGCAAGCTGGGAAGGCCGCTGGGCAAGGACCGTCTGCCTGTGGTAGAGGTGGAATTCGCTAAGGTCGTGGTTGCCGAAGATAAAGAAAGTGGGCTTTCCAAGTGCGTCTACGATAAAGTCCATGTATTCCATGGAAAGGTCCCCTGCGCAAAGTACTGCGTCTATGTCTGAATAGCGCTCTTTTACGGTGGTTGAATAAACCAGGGGGTCTACTTGGTCGGAAACGCACAGGAATTTCATTTTGCCTTATATTCCTGCCTTGCTAAGTACAATTTCCAGTTTTTCCCTGTTTATTAGGATTACGGGGCGGCTTTCTGCAAACTGGGTGGCTAGTGTGGAGAAGCCTGAGCTGGAGAAAATCATTCCCTTGTAGTAGCCCTGGGTCTTTATTTCTTCCACGAACTGCCTTACCTTGCTTTCGTCAACCGCATCCGAATCCCTGTGGAATTCAATAAGAAAGAACTGCTTCCTTACGTTCTTCCATGTGTCCTTGTTTTCTTCCGTGCACAAAAGCCTGCATCCGTAGGGCTTTGCCTCTGACTTTTGCGGCATAAAGTTGTATGCCTTCTGCACGGTCTTTATGCACAGCTCCGTAAATGCCGGCTGGGAGCTTGTAAGGTATTCCTTTAGGCTGTCGTTTGACTGTATGTCGCGGTATTCTTCCAGCTTGCTTGCTACGTCCCGGAATTTCTTGTTGTAGAGGTAGATTTTGTTCCACTGTTCTACGGCTTTTTCTATGCTGTGGGTCTTTTCGTAGCAGTTTGCAAGGAAGTAGCGGGCGTAGAGGGTTTCCTGGCTAGAGTCGTCCTTTGAGCACTGGACTGCCCTCTGGAAGTATTCCTGGGCGTTTGCGGTCTGGTCAACTTCCATGTAGCATGCGCCTGTTTCTATAAGTGCCCTCTGGCGGAATTCGTTGCTTCTTTCGCTCTTTTCGAATGCCTTTATTGCGTCTGAGTATTCTCCGCGCTCCTTTAGGGCTTTGCCAAGGTAGTAGTAGTTGGAGAATTCATCCGGATCCAGCCTGATAGAAAGCTTTATCTCGGAAAGGGCATCTTCGTACTGCTCGCTTCTTAGCAATAGGTGTCCCAGTGCCGAGTGGGCCTTTGAGTGCCTCTTGTTAAGTGCAATTGCCTTCTGGAACATTACTACGGCATTGTTTACCTGGTTTTCCTTTTCTGCGCATATACCTGCGTTGTAGTAGTTTTCTGCGTTGTCCGGCTCCCTTTTAATAAGAAGAAGGTGTTCCTTTAGCGCATTTGTGTTGTCGTTGAACTTCTGGTAAAGCAGCGCCATTGTGTGCCTGAATGGAACTTCTGGGATATCTCCGTTAAAGATGGCGTTTTCGTTTACCGTCTTGAATTCCATGAAAGCAAGGTCGTCTTTTTTTTGCGCAAGGTAGACCCTTCCAAGCCAGTAGTGGGTAAGGTAGTCCCTGGGGTTCTTGGAAAGGATTGCCTTTGCAGCCTTTTCTGCCGCCTGGAACTTTCCTTCCTTCATGAACTTTTGGACGCTGCCCAGCTTTTTTGGCGTGGCGAAGCTTTTTACTATAAAAATTACGGCAAATATTATGACCACAACAAGAAAAGCTACAATGGTTGTCGTTATTACATTCATATTTTTCTACTCTTTCCTTAAATTCCTTAAAAAATGATGAAAAAAATCTTTACCATTATTAACGGCAATTTTTTAAGATTTCCTATTGAAAGATTAGCCTTTTTGTGCGAATATGTCAAATAGGGCTAAGTTCAATTTAATATTATATACGCAATTGCGATTAAAGAGAATAGGAGGATGCATTTAAAGTGAAAAATAAAATCATTAAAAATATGATTTCCTTAATGTTTCTATTGATTTTTGCGCCGCTTAGCTTTGCCCAGAGTGCAAATTTCCTTAAAGGTGAGGATTTGTTCAGACAAAACAAGCCAAAGGAAGCAATTCCTTTTCTGAATGAGGCTGTTAGGGAAAAGAACAATCCCCAGGCATTTATTTACCTTGCGCTTTCCTACTACCAGCTTAGGGAGTATGACAAGGCTCTTGCAGTCTGCAACGAGGGTATGAACCTGCCGGAGACAAATCAGAAGATACTGGCCTACAATGCGGGTAACATAGCGTTTTCACAGGGTGACTATGACGAGGCCGAAAAATGGTACTCCATAGCCATTGCCGCGGACGAAAAATATGCGTCGCCGGTTCTTAACAGGGCCAATGCAAGGCTTCGTGCCGGTAAGTACGGAGAAAGCAAGGCTGACTACATCCTTTACATGGAGCTTTTTCCGGAAAATCCGCAGAAAGAACAGATTACCAAGATAATTGGCCTTATAGATGACGAAATTGTAATTCAGCAGCAGCAGGCTGTTAACGCAGAGCAGCTATTGCAGGCAGAAAATGCCCGTATTCAGGCGGAGAATGCCCGCATAGAGGCGGCCCGTCTTGCGGAAGAAAAACGCCTTGCAGACGAAAAGGCTGCTGAGGAAGCAAGAAAGGCCAAGCTATTGGAAGACGTTGCGTCTTCATTAAACGGATCATCAACAGAAAATATGTCAGCAGGAGCTGAGGGAACGGTGGGATATGGCTACGAATCAGAACTCGAATAAAGATGAAAAATCAGTAAAAAAGACGGCAGCTTCCAGATCTGCATCCACAAGGGCAGCGGCTGGAACTTCGTCTGTTTCCCGTGCTACGAGGGGCAGCGCTACTGCTTCTTCTACAGCTACCAGGGGACCCGGAAGACCCCGTACAAGGGTTGTGCCGGAAGGCTCAACAAGGGCTTCTGCAAGTGCGGATGCAAAGACAAGCCGCGCTTCTACACGTGCGGGAACAACATCTTCCCGTGCTACCGGGGCTACTTCAAGACTCGCTGCTGCCGCCGCTGAACGCAAGGTTCGTCCTTCTGTAAGGGGAACAGGTACAACTGCCCGTCTTGCAAAGGAAAGCGAGACAAGGGCTTCTGCAAGGGGAAGCGGCACTTCTTCCAGGGCTTCTTCCACTCGCGCTGGAACTGCATCTAGCCGCTCTACAGCAGCAGGACAGACAAGGCTTTCTGCAAGGTCTACATCTGCACGTGAAGGAACTTTGTCTTCTTCCGGTACAAGCTCTGCATCTTCTTTGTCTTCCCGCAGGCCCACAAGTTCCTATTCAAGAACAGCCGCTGGAACAACTCTTGGTGCCACGTCTCTTAACGCAACATCTCTTTCTGCAGAAAGTGAGGCTTCTTCAAGGCCATATTCATCAAGCCTTTATTCCCAGTCACAGAGAAGCTCTTCAGATCTTTCTTCTTCAGAAGCAAAAGATTCATATTCAGAAGATTCTACAATTTCTTCCTATAATACAACATCTGGGTCTTCTTTCCAGACATCTGCTTCCCATGCCAATGACGAAGACACCACTTTTGAAATGGCATCCTATGGCAGCTCGTCAAGCGGAAGCTCTTCCGAAAGCGGAAAGACTTACGAGAAGAACTATGAAAACCAAAGTGGCTACATTAAGCCCAAGAAGCCTGTTAACAAAAAGCTTATTGCCGGACTTGCATGTGCAATAGCCGCAATTGGTATAGGCGGAGGCGTTGGCGGTTGGCTCTACAGCACAAGGGATGTCCGTGCCGCCCGCAAGGCAGAAAGACTTGCCCTTGAACAGCAGCGCCAGGAAAAGGAAAATACAATTGCCCTTATCCAGACTTATTCAAGCCAGGGGCTTTACGACAATTCACTCAGCCTTATAAACGGACTGCTTCTTAAGGACAACCAGGACACAGACGGAAACAGCCTCTTTAACACAACGGCTCAGCTAAAGAAAGACTCCGATCCCCATGCAGGATTTTCGGGGCAGACATTTACTGATCCTTTTGGAAATGAATCCTACGACAGCTCAAAGCATTCAAATGCAATCTCTATTGCCCAGCGCTATGTAGACACGGCTTTGTATGATGATGCATCCACCGTGCTTAACGCTCTTCTTGTGGACAACCCGGAAGATGACGAAGCAAAGCAGATGCTTGACATGGCAATGACTTTCCGCGAAAGGGCAAGCGAAGAAACCCTCAAGGCAGAGGCTGAACAGGCCGCTTTGGATAGGCAGAATGCCCTTAAGCAGGCTAACGATGCTGTTGACTCTGGACTTTATGACCAGGCAATTGCTGTTCTTGGAGCTCTTGCCGCAAAAGATCCGAATGATGCGGAAGTACGCAGTCTTTTGGAAAAGGCATCTTTCCTAAAGGAAGAAGCAGGCAAGGCAGAAGCTGCCCGCAATGCCCGCTTGGCAAAAGAAGAGGCTGAACAGGCAGAAAAAGAACGCAAGGCTAATGAAGCAGCCGCAAACCAGGCTCTAAAAGACCAGCTTGCAGCAAGGGCTTCTTTGTCTAATGAAGGTAATGCAGGTCAGAATCCTCCTGTTTACAGCGAAATGGCAAATGTCATTACACCATCTTCAGGAACAGGAAACCAGGCTGCAAAGAATACAGGCTCTTCTGCCAACGGCACTTCATCAGATAGCAAGCATAAATATTCCAATCCGAATGCTCAGTCTCAGGGGGCAAGAAACGAAGGTTCTTCTTTAGCGGATCTTGTTTCAGGAACAGGAAGCCAGGTTGCAAAGAATACAGGCACATCTGCTGGCAACACATCTGCTAACGGCACATCCGGCCGCAGTGAAGCTTCTACACCAAAGACGGTAAAGACTGTTGTAAGCAATACTCCTTCTTCAAATACAGCTTCAAGCGGTAGCTCTGCAGGAAATGCATCTTCCGGCACAGGCACTTCATCTGCAAACAGGCCGGCTGCAAGTGCTACGGCATCTTCTACTGCAGTGGCCGCAAACACAGGCACTTCATCTTCTTCAAGGAATGCCCCGGCTGCAAATGCCTCTGCTACATCTTCTTCATCAAGCGGCACAGGCAATGCATCTGCCGGCAATTCAGCCGCAAATGCTTCGGAAACAGCATCAAGTTCAACAGGCACCGCTTCCGGTTCAGCAGGAAAAGCATCTGCTTCAACAAATGCGTCTTCTGCTTCAACAGGCACTTCTTCTGCCACAAACACAAGCGCCAGCCAGACAAGGCCTGCGGTAAATGCTTCAACAGGAAAATCTTCTGCAAAGCCAATCACAGTTGACCGCAGCACAGGCAACGTACGCACTCCGTCTTCCAGGGAAGAGGCTCTTGCAAGGGCAACTGAACTTACGGACGAAGGCCGCTATGACGATGCTCTTAGAATCCTCAACGACCTTATGATCCGCAACCCCAACGACAAGGACGCACTTTTGCGCATGTACAGGGCTGCAGACGAAAAGCGTGAGCTTCTAAGAAGAAATAGAAAAGGCGACTCATCTTCTGTACCAAGTGCAGAGGAACTTAGCCAAAGAAAAAAGCAGGATCAGCTTTCCCTTGCCCAGAAATATCTTGACGCAGGTGACTATGAAAAGGCCCAGCAGATACTGAACGAACTTGCCAAGACAAACAAGGGCGACAGCCAGATCCAGAACATGCTGAACAAGGCAAACGCCCAGGCCAAGGCAGCGGAAGAAAAGGCCGCACAGGAAAAGGCAGAAAAACTTGCCCAGGAACAGAAAGCCGCAAAAGACAAGGCGGACAAACTTGCCCAGGCACAAAAGGCGCTCGAAGCCGGAGACTACGACAAGGCACAGCAGATACTCAACTCAATCCCCGCAAACCAGAGGAGCGACAGTGACGTAACTGCAATGCGCAACAAGATAGCAAGCGAAAAACAGGCCGCCCAAGCCAAAGCCGCAGCGGAAAAAGCCGCAAAAGACAAGGCAGACAAGCTTGCCCAGGCACAGAAGGCACTCGATTCCGGTGACTATGCCAAAGCCCAGCAAATTTTGAACGAACTTGCCAAGACAAACAAGGGCGACAGCCAAATCCAGAACATGCTGAACAAGGCAAACGCCCAGGCCAAGGCAGCGGAAGAAAAAGCCGCCGCGCAAAAGGCAGCCGAACAGCAGGCAGCCCAGAAAGCCGCAAAAGACAAGGCGGATAAACTTGCCCAGGCGCAAAAGGCTCTTGAAGCAGGAGACTACGACAAGGCACAGCAGATACTCAACTCAATTCCTGCAAACCAGAGGAGCGACAGTGACGTAACTGCAATGCGCAACAAGATAGCAAGCGCAAAGCAAGCCGCCCAAGCCAAAGCCGCAGCAGAAAAGGCCGCTAAGGAAAAGTCAGACAAGCTTGCCCAGGCACAGAAGGCACTCGATTCCGGTGACTATGCCAAGGCCCAGCAAATTTTGAACGAACTTGCCAAGACAAACAAGGGCGACAGCCAAATCCAGAACATGCTGAACAAGGCAAACGCCCAGGCCAAGGCAGCGGAAGAAAAAGCCGCCGCGCAAAAGGCAGCCGAACAGCAGGCAGCCCAGAAAGCCGCACAGGAAAAGGCAGACAAACTTGCCCAGGCACAAAAGGCTCTTGAAGCCGGAGACTACGACAAGGCACAGCAGATATTAAACTCAATTCCTGCAAACCAGAGAAGCGACAGCGACGTTAACGCAATGCGCAACAAAATAGCAAGCGCAAAGCAAGCCGCAGATGCCAAGGCAGCAGCAGAAAAGGCCGCTAAGGAAAAGTCAGACAAGCTTGCCCAGGCACAAAAGGCGCTCGAAGCCGGAGACTACGACAAGGCCCAGCAGATACTCAACTCAATTCCTTCAGCCCAGCGTAGCGATCCAGACGTTAACGCTCTGCGCAATAAGATAGCAAGCGAAAAACAGGCCGCCCAAGCCAAAGCCGCCGCAGAAAAAGCCGCACAGGAAAAAGCAGACAAACTTGCCCAGGCCCAAAAGGCGCTGGAAGCCGGAGACTACGACAAGGCACAGCAGATACTCAATTCAATCCCTGCAAACCAGAGAAGCGACAGCGATGTAGCTGCTCTGCGCAACAAGATAGCAAGCGAAAAACAGGCCGCCCAGGCCAAGGCACAAGCAGAAAAAGCCGCCCAGGAAAAGGCAGACAAACTTGCCCAGGCACAGAAAGCACTTGATGCCGGTGACTATGCCAAAGCTCAGGCAATATTAAACACGCTTCCGTCTTCAGAAAAGCGCGATACAGACGTACAGGCACTCATAAGCAAAGCCGCCGCTCAGGAAAAAGAAGCCCTTGCAAAGAAGGCTGCAGAAGAAGAGCGTATAAAGAAAGCCGCAGAAGACGCCGCAAAGGCCAAGAAACAGGCTGAACTTGCCGCCCTGCAGAAGGACATAGACAGCGAAATTGCAAAGGGCAAGGCCGCCCTTGCAGCAGGAAACGTAGAAGAAGCAATTGCCCACTTTAACAAGGCAATGAGCATGCTTCCATCCGACGATCCCGCTTATGCCGCAAAGAAAAAGTCAGAAATTGCACAGGCACTCTACGATGCTTCGGAAGCTACGGACAATCCTGCAGACAAAAAGAAGCTGGCAGATGCCGCAAAGACACTTGCCAACGAAGCAGTTGCAAAGGGCAGTGACGATGCAGGAAGCCATTACGTTCTTGGCATGGAAGCCCTCAAGAACAAAAACTACGCCCAGGCAGAAGCTGAATTTGAAAAGGCAATAAAGGCCGATCCAAAGAACGCATCCTATTACTATCAGCTTGGCCGTGCCCAGGCCCAGCAGGGAAAGTTCAAGGCCGCACAGGCTTCATTCAAGAATTCAACAGAACTCAATCCAAAGTTCGCACCTGCCTTCTACAACCTTGGCTATGTTTCCGAACGCTTGAACGACAACTCTCAGGCTCTGGTATCTTACCGCAAGGCCTACCAGATAGACGGTGAATATGAGCGCGCCTACATTGCAGCAGGACGCATCATGGCCCGCCAGGGAGACAACCAGGGTGCAAGCGCCGCATTTGACAAGGCCATAAAAATCAACCCGGCAAATTCACAGACCTACCAGGAATACGGATCTGCCCTTGCCGCAATCGGAAACTACTCCGCCGCAGAAAACAGCTTCAAAAAAGCCATAGCCTACATGGACAAGTCAAAGGCAGACCCTGCAACATACTACAACCTTTCAACAGTTCTCCTTGCGCAGGAAAAGAATTCAGAGGCACTTTCTTATGCAAAGCAGTCCTACGAATTAAAGGCTTCTGCCAATGACGAACTAAAGAACAACATTACCTACAACTACGCACTTGCCCAGGAAAAGACAGGCAACGCAGAATTGGCAAAGTCCCTCTACAACGAGGTTCTCCTCAATGACCCCAACAACGTAAAGGCCAGAACAAACCTTGGTGCCCTTTACAATGAAGACGGTCAGAGTGATTCTGCAATCGCCGTCCTGGCAAAAGCCTACGAATTGGACAGCTCCAACTTTGAGGTAAACAACAACCTTGGCAACGCATACAACAAAAAGGAAAACTTTACCCAGGCAATCAAGTACTATCAGAACGCACTGGCAATTTCTCCAAAAGACAACACCGTGCGTGCAAACTTGGCAAAGGCATACGCAGGTGCCAAGCAGTACGACAGCGCAAAAGTTGCCTACGAAGACGTGATTGCGGCCAATCCAAAGGACTGGGAATCATATCTTGAGCTTTCAAAAGTGTGCATCGCCTTGGGAGACATGGAAAGCGCAGAAACTTACCTTACCTATCTTCAGAAAAACAACCCAACCTACAAAATGGCAGAGGTTGCAAAACTCCTTGCTTCTATAAAGAAGTAATAAGAAGCAATATAGAAAAAAGGTTCGCAAACAAAAGAGCCTGGTGCAAAAATCCGGTCGGGGTTTTAAGCATCAGGCTTTTTCTTTTTTTGGGCGGCACTTGCCTTTACTGACGGACAATCTTTTCCGCTAACAAAAGTGCCATGTGTGTGGTACTTCCGGGGTTCTATTCTGTATCTGTAAACAAATAGCGCCATGGAGGGCGCGTCAATATGTTAGCAATCAAAACTGGTGAGTTTTCCATCGGAAAACTCATGGTTAAAAATTGCATGGATGCAATTTTTAACCAACCGCCCCTCCAGCACCTGCCGCGCTTGCCCTGCAAACTTCCCTCCATGGATTTTGTCGCATTGCTAAGCCGCCCGTCCATGGGCTTAAAAATTAAATTCTTTTTACAAGGGCAAACAATTGCTTTCGCGTAATTGTAGTGTAAACAGGACGTCCGTGGGGGCAGTGGGGGTCTGGCAGTTCAAGGGCCTTTTCTGCAATCCATGCAGCAGTTCCGCTGTCCAGAACATCACCGTCCATAACAGCCGTTCTACATGCAGTGCTTGCCGCCGCCGCATTAATCATGTCGTGGGGATTAATCCTTCTGTCAAGCAGGTCTTTCTTTAGGTCTGCTTCCGTTCCCTTCCATCGTATTGGGACAGTAGAAAATTCCCACTTTCCCTTGCCGCAGTCCTTGCCGGTAAAACCTGCCTGCTCAAGTTTTTCCTTTAGCGCATTAATGTAGTTGTCGTCAGCGGCATTGTCCGTCTGCACAATGTAGGGAACAAGAAGCGTCTGCTTTTGCCCTGCGTCTGCCATAATGCGGTTGTACAAAATGCGCTCGTGGGCAGCGTGCTGGTCTATTATGTAAAGAACGTCGTTTTTTTCCGCAATCAAAAAAGTGCCAAGAGCCATTCCAACAAAATGAAAGCCAGATTCCCCGCCTTTTTCCATAGAAGATGAAGGTGGCTGGTCTGGCAAGTAATTTGGCTTTGCAAAGTGTCCGTTAATGGAAGCTTCCATTTCTTCCGTAATGGCTTTTTCGTACTGGCTGCGCCCTGTAAAATTTCCCCTGCCAAAACTCGTATGGTTCATGGACTGGCTGTAGTTCTGGCTGTAGCCGCCATGGCCATATCCCTTGGAAAAGCCTGGCATTTTTGCGTTTACAATAAAGTCAGAAGGTGCTGCAAAATCCGTAGATTCATCCGGGGAAGCAACAGAAGAAGCTCCGCCGTAGATTCTTTCTTCCAGCCCGTAGTTCAGCTCAAGACCCTTGTCCTCTTCTTCCTGGCTTTGGTTTATTATGTTCTTTAGCGTGTACTGCTTAAAGAAATTTTTTGTTGCAGAACTTACCTCATGGTGCAGTTGGGAAATGTCCTTAAAGCGGGCCTCCCTTTTTGCCGGGTGAATGTTAAAGTCAACAAGGGCCGGGTTCATCGTAACAAAAAGAGATGCAACAGGATGCGTTCCGTTTGGAAAGTACCCCTGCGCTCCGTATTCAATCGCCTGAATCAGCGAGTATTCGTTTATGCGCCTGCCGTTAACATATATGTAAATGTTTTTCCTGTTTGAGCGGCTAACGGAAGGTTCCCCTATCACAAGGGAAAATGAAAAGTCCTTTGCCGCCGATGAATTTTTTATTTCGTAAAAGAGGTCTTCGCTTTCAAAAAGTTCAAGCGTCTGGCAAAACCTCTGCGTTAGGGTTTGGCCTGCTGGAAGGTTAAGCTTTTCCTCTCCGTCGCTTGTAAAGGTAAATGCTATGTCCGGCCGGGCAATTGCTTTTTCTTCAAATGTTGTCCTGCACAAAGCAGCTTCGCTTGCACTTCGTTTTAGGAAAACCCTTCTTGCGGGAAAGTTTTCAAACAGGGCTTGTGTCTGGACAATAGTGCCAGTAACCGGCGGAACAGTCGTTATAACGTGGTCTTCCGTAACAGATGCGCACATCCTGCAAGTGCCGCTTGTAATTTCAAGCCGGGAAACTGCCGCCATGGAAGCAAGGGCTTCACCCCTAAAGCCAAGGGTGGACAAATTTAGCAAGTCAGTTTCGCTGGAAATTTTACTTGTTGCGTGTGGCCGTGCACAGGCAGCCAAGTCTTCTTTGCTCATTCCGCAGCCGTTGTCTTTTACGCGGATTTTTTCTATGCCGCCGCCCGTAATTTCTACGCTAATCTTTGTTGCGCCAGAGTCTACCGCATTGTCCAAAAGTTCCCGCACAATTGCATTTGGCCTGTCTATAACTTCTCCAGCCGCAATTTTTCTTGCAACGTCCGCGCTTAATTGTCTAACCTTAGCTTCCATGGAATTTCCTTGCTACGCGTTCCTAGTTCCGTTTACTTCTGAACCCGGGTCAAAGAAGTCCAGCACAGGCCCTTCCCCCTTTGCAGGTGCCTTGGATTTTCTTGCCTTGGGCTTTGCATCCTTTTCTTCTTCCTCGTCATCCTCAGTTTCCGGGGAATTCATAAGAATCTGAATCTTGCTTTCCATTGCGTCCAGTGTCTTCTTCATGCTCTTTGCAAGCTTTATTCCGTCCTCAAAGTCTTTGAGTGCATCTTCCAAAGAAATGTCCGCGCGCTTTATGTCGTCGGTAAGCTCTTCAAGCTTCTTTAAGTCATCTTCAAAATTGTTCATATATTTACCTCCCGTAATTGTCTCTATTGGCCAACGCTCAAAACTTCTGCGCTAATGCTTCCCTCTGCAGGGCGTATTTTTATTTTTGCTCCCGGTGAAAGGGAAGCCGCATTTCGGACAACTTTTCCATCTTGGTCCGTTACCATTGAATATCCCCTGTCAAATATTGTCTGGGGGTTGCAGTTGTTCAGCGTCTGCTCGCACTGTTCAATAAAGTGCCGCCTGTCCTGCAAAAAGTCCTTGATGTTTTGCTCAAGCCTTTCCCTGGCAGAATCAAAGCGCATGGAAAGTGGCTGTTCAATGTGCCTAAACTGAAGCTCCATGTTTTCTGGCGTAAAAGTCCTTAGCATAAGACGCAGGTGTTCAAGCTTACCCTGTATGGATTCATGCATCTCGTTGCGCGAAACTTCAATGCTCTGCTCAATGTCGGAAAGAAGGGGAACCGCAAGCTCTGCCGCCGCACTTGGGGTTGGTGCCCGCTGGTCTGCCGCAAAATCACTCAGCGCCCAGTCAATCTCGTGTCCAACCGCAGAAATAACCGGAATCTCGGAAGCTGCAATTGCCCTTACAACGCCCTCATCGCTAAAGGGCAGCAGGTCTTCTAGTGAACCGCCACCCCTGCCAACTATAAGCACGTCGCACATAGAGTATGCGTTTGCAATTTCTATCATCTTTATTATGGAAGGAGCCGCATCTTCCCCCTGTACAATGGTAGGA
The DNA here is from genome assembly GCA_002373205.1 of Treponema sp. UBA3662. Taxonomy (GTDB): domain Bacteria; phylum Spirochaetota; class Spirochaetia; order Treponematales; family Treponemataceae; genus Treponema_D. Next base: position 3,496 of record DFJV01000034.1, on the reverse strand, counting down.
AAAACTATAGCGCTTGCCTTTGGATTCCTTCGCCTTGTAATCTGAAGAATGTCCCGTATTGCAGCACCGGTCGGACTTGTTACAATTCCAATGCGCCTTGGAAAAAAAGGAAGCTTTCTCTTGCGTGATGAATCAAAAAGCCCTTCTGCCGCAAGCTTCTTCTTCCTCTCTTCAATCATTTCCATTATGTCGCCGGCACCAGCTTTTGTCATGCTGCTAATGATAATCTGGTAATTGCCTCGTGGAGCGTAAACGGAAACAGAACCGCGCACCTGAACAAGCATTCCGTCCTTTGGAACAAAGTTAAGGCTAGCAGCCCTTCCGCGGAACATAACCGCACTAATCTGGCTCTGTGAATCCTTTAGCACAAAATACAAGTGCCCGCTCGCGTTTGGCCTGTAGTTGGAAATTTCCCCCTTAAGCTGCACGTTGGGAAAAGTTCCTTCTAGCATTGTCTTTATAAGCCCGGTCAGCTGGCTTACCGAAAAAACGGAATCATCATTAGAGGATGTCATGGAATGATTATATATTTATTTTGCGGAATTGTGAATAGGTATGTTGTTTAGTGTTGCTTTAGAAGTTAGGAGGGGAAAGCCTTCCCCTGCGGCCGCACTTCGTTGCGTCCTACCCCTTCTACGGGTGGATGCGCCCCCCGTAACGCCCCCTGCACTGCGGAACAGAGGGCTAGGAAGTCTTAGTTAGAAGTTGTAGCTTGCGCCTAAATAAACGTTTATGAAGTTTGCATTTATTGTTTCGTCTACAGAAGCTTCTGCTAAAGTATCAGATCCAGCTTTTGCTTTTATATCAAATTTTCCTGATGTTACATAGGTGTATCTGAAACCTACGAGAGGGCTTATTTTGCTTTGGGGTAGGAATTTTGCCTGAAGGTCAAGCCCGAATCCTATTCCGGTAAAGGAGTATTCCAGATATATATCGCGGAATTGGCCGTCGTGTTTTTCGTTACCGATTGCCTTTACTTTAGCAATTGCAAGACCTGCCCCTGCCTGGAATTTTACAATGCTGCCAAGTTTTGCAGAAGCTGCAGGCCCCACAAGGAATTTTATGGATGTGTCATCATCAATAAATAGCGGAGTTCCAAAACTTATGCTTTCCATAAAGCCTGCGGAAAAGCTGTTGCTAAGACTATAGCAATGCCTGTAATTAACTTTTTTATGTAAAAATACCTCCGACAGGAATTTTTGTAATAAGTATAAGTTTTGTTTTAGGCTTAAACTTTTTATAAGTGTACTATACAAAAAAAGTACTTGCGCAAGTGCCTTTTTGGGGTGCCACTATTATTTGCTACTGAGTGTGTGCTAAAATATTTCTTAGGAGGAGCTTCTTTGTTATGAACGCTCAGTTGCAAAATATGGCCCGTTACCATCTGCCGGGGCTTTTTGAGTTTTATGACTTCTACAGGATTTTTCTTCCGCTTTTTAGGGAACACAGGGAATATTTTTATGACTGGTGCGAGATTGCATCCATTTACGGTGCACCGCAGGATTGTCTTTGGGGAGGCGGCAGGGCATGTTGTGGGGATGCGGATGCAAGGGATGTGCTTTCTTTGGTGGATGAATTTGGCATTTCTGCAAGGCTTACCTTTAGCAATTCTATGCTTACAAAGGAGCATCTTTTGGACAGGGGCTGCAACGCTCTTTGCTCCATGTTTGAAGGCCTTAATGTTCCTAGCGGTGCAATAGTTCATTCCGATCTTTTGGCGGACTACCTTGCAAAGAATTATCCCGGGCTTTACCTTGTTTCTTCTACAACCAAGGTGCTTAGCTCTTTTGATGATTTTCTTTTGGAACTAAAACGGAATGAATTTAGCTATGTGGTTCCAGACTTCCGCCTGAACAAGGAATTTAAAAGGCTTGGCTTGCTTTCTCCTGAACAGAAGGATAAGGTTGAATTTCTTTGCAACGAGTGCTGCAATTTTTTTTGCAGTGAACGAAAGCTTTGCTACGAAAACGTTAGCAGAAGAAATCTTGGACTGGATGTTATGGAGCACAAATGCACTGCTCCGGGTGGGGATGGCGGCTACCGCTTTTCGCTTGCAAAGAAGAACCCTGCTTTTATTGGCATTGCTGATATTGTAGAAACCTACCTTCCCATGGGCTTTTCCAACTTTAAGCTAGAGGGTAGGGGGCTTGGCAGTGCCCTTATCCTTGAGTTCATCTTGTATTACATGACAAAGCCAGAATATCAGCTTGAAGTTCGCGAGGCTGTGTATCTTGATTCCATGCTGGACTTGTTTTAGCTTAGCCTAGGGGAAAGCGCTTTAGCTCTGCAAAGGAGGGGTGGCACTGGTAAAGAGTAATTTCTTTTGCTTCTGTCTCCAGCGGGAGTTTTATCTGCTCTGCTATTTTTACCGCTTGGGCAAATTGGGCTTGGTTTATGCGTGTTGCCAAGGCTGTGTGTGGAACCCATATTTCCGGAAGGTAGTAGCCGTTTTCTGCCCTTTCAAATTCTTTAAGCAGCATCTTGTGCAGTTCTGCGTTCATTTTTGTAAGAAATCTGTCTTTTTGCGGCTTTAGGAAGATGACTTTTTTCTTGAAGCTTCCTATTCCGGTGAATTGAATTTTGCCAGGCCTTTGCATTCTGGAAAAATCTTTTACAAGCTCAAGTAGTCTTGCTTCTTTTTCTTTTGTTGCGTGGAAGGCTCCGAGCGTTATGTGTGGCGGTATGCGGCTTTTTACTATAAAGTCGTTTCCGCTTGCGTCTGCCAGGGCCTTTACCGCTGATGCTATAATTTCTTCCGCTTCTTTTGAGGGGTGCAGGGAGACTGCGTATGTTATCTGTGGCTTTGTGTTGGGCATGGTTTATTGTAGCATAAAAACTGAATGTTATGTATAGGTTAAATTCTAATGTTAACTTCTAATGCCATTAACATAAAGAACCGTCATGCCAAACTGCTACGAAAGGGGGGCTTGGCAGCATGCAGAATTGCAAAGCGATTGAGCATGCCGACATTTTTTTTAGAAGAGTCTCATCAAATCTTCTATTGTCTCGCGGCGGCGGATAAGTTTTACGCTTCCGTCTTTGCAGATAAGAACTTCTGCTGGGCGCGGGCGGCTGTTGTAGGTTGAACACATAGACCAACCGTAAGCACCTGTGTCCAAAACGCAGGCAAGGTCACCGCGCTTCATTTCTGGCAGCGGGCGGTCCTTTGCAAGAAGGTCACCGCTTTCGCAGATGTTGCCTGTTACTGTCTGTTCGAGAAGCTGGGCACCATCACGGGCAACAACCTTTCCTTCGCGGATAACTTCAATGTCGTGCCAGCTGTCGTACATACTTGGGCGGACAAGCACGTTCATGCCAATGTCTGTTCCAGCAAATGTCTTTCCGTTATTGTGCTTAACTGCGTGAACGCGGCCAAGAATTACGCTTCCCTCCGCAACACAGAAACGGCCAGGTTCACTCTTAAAAAGCGGTGCGCGTCCGTACTTTGCAACAAAGTCATCAAGAATAGGCTCAAGGCGCTTCTTAAAATCTTCCA
>DFJV01000060.1 GCA_002373205.1 Treponema sp. UBA3662 | reverse complement strand
CGACAAACACCATGGAACTTTTGGGAGACATTGCAACACGCGCTGTAATGATGGTACTCCAGGGACTTTTGGACACTTCGCTTATCATCGTAATGATTTTCTTTTTTGACTGGAGAATTGCACTTGTTGCTTTTGCAGGATTTGCATTGTTTGAAATTGTAAATCTCTTTATGCGGCTTGCGGTAAAAAATGTTTCTTCTGAAAAAATTAAGAATGATACTGCCGAAATTGGAAAAATTCTTGAATACATCCAGGGAATTGCAGAAGTAAAAGCTTACAATCTTGCTTCAAAGCATAATAAAGAACTGAGCGATGTAATTAACCGCAGAATGAAAACAATGATTAAAATGGAAATGAGATGCATTCCTGTTGCAAACATTCAGTCTCTGGTTGCAAAATTAACCGGCGTTGCAATTATGCTTGCCTCTATTTTCTTCTTCCTTAACGGCACAATGACTCTTGCTGACTGCTCTGTAATGCTTGTATGTTCATTCATGCTCTTTAATGCCCTTGAGTCAGGCGGAAATTATTCTGCACTTTTGCGTACAATTGACATCTGCGTAGACAAGGGAAATAAAATCCTTGAATTACCCACAATGGATATTGAAGGCAGGAAGGGCTCTGCTAACGTAAAAGAAAAGGCACCTGCGCTCATACAGGCAGAAAATATTGTCTTTGCTTACGACACAAATTCCTTGAACCCCCGCAAAATTATAGACGGCATTTCGCTTTCAATTCATGAACACAGCACAACTGCAATTGTTGGTCCAAGCGGCGGAGGAAAAACGACCTTCTGCCATTTGCTTTCGCGCTTCTGGGATGTAGATTCGGGCAAAGTTTTCCTTCGTGGAACAGATGTAAAAGATTACAGCATGGATGACCTTATGAAAAACTTCAGCTTTGTCTTCCAGAACGTATATCTTTTCCACGACACAATTGCAAACAACATCCGCTTTGGAGACCCCTCGGCTCCAATGGAAAAAGTTGTTGCTGCGGCAAAAAAAGCCTGCTGCCATGACTTTATAATGTCTCTTCCAAAAGGCTACGATACGGTAATCGGAGAAGCCGGAACAAGTCTTAGCGGTGGTGAACGCCAGCGTATTTCTATTGCACGTGCCATCATGAAAGATTCACCAATCATTATTCTTGATGAAGCCACAGCAAACGTTGACCCCGAAAACGAGCGGGACCTTATGGAAGCAGTAAAGGAGCTTACAAAAGAAAAAACAGTTATAATGATTGCCCATCGCCTTAAGACAGTGCGCAATGCAGATCAGATTGTTGTTATCAACAAGGGGCGCATTGCAGAACAGGGCAAACACGAAGAGCTTATTGCAAAGGGAGGTATTTACGCCAAGTTTATAGACACCCGTAAAGAAGCTGTTTCCTGGAAGCTATAAATATTCCTACTAGCATAACAGGCGGATTACAAATATTTGTTTTCCGCCTTTACCTTTACCTTTATCTTTTCTATTCCGGCAAGAACAGCTTCTTTTTTTGACTGATTGTAAAAGCGTATTTTTGGTTCAATCTCCAAAAGAAGCGGAAGAAGGGGTTTTAACTTTTCTACATCAATTGAATTAACCGGATATGTTGCAAGAATACCGGATGTTGCTTCCGTATAAGTAATTTCTGCAGAAGGGCATATTATTTTTACAACTTCTATTGCGGCATCTCTTATGTCCTTGTCGCGAAGAATATGATCCCTAAAGCGCAGCCTGCCAGGAAAGAATCTGTATTCCATTGGCCTAGACCTCCTGTGTTCCAAGCAAAGGCTTCATTGCATTTACGCTAAAGGCAACCGTAGACGCATTGTGCAAAACTGCAGCAAGTGACGGCGAAATAATTCCAAACAAACCAAGGAACATAAGCGTCGTATTTACCGCAACAATATTTTTGTTGTTGGAATCAATTTTTTTCATCATCAGTGAACCAAGAGCACGCGTCTTGTATAATCCCAAAAGACCGTCATCAGCAGAAAGGACAATGTCAGCTGTTTCTCCGGTAATATCCGCGCAGTCTCCCATAGCAATACCTGTATCTGCCGCAGAAAGTGCAGGGGCATCATTTATTCCATCCCCAATCATAATCACTTTATGACCAAGCTCTTTTTGCGCTTTTACATATTCAACCTTATCCTCGGGCAAGGCTCGAGAAATATAATGGTCAATGTTAGTAAGCTTTGCTGCATTCTTGGCGGCACCCTCATCATCACCAGTTATCATGACGCAGTTTTTAATTCCAGACTCGTGAAGGGATTTTATAATCTTTGCCGCATTTTCTCTTACAGGATCATTAATTGCAAAAATTCCTATCACAGTTTTTTCTTCTGCAAGATACAAAAGCGACATTCCGTTTTCCAGCGCATCCTTTTGAATTTTTTCCAGGTCTGCTGGTGCCTTGCATTTTTCATCCTCAAAAATAAAGTGACGGCTTCCTATCAAAAGATTTTTGCCGTGCAACGTTGTTGCTATTCCGTGTGCCACTATGTATTCAACCTTTGCATGTTCCTCTGGATGAAGAATATTTTTGTCTTTTGCAGCCTTTACAATTGCACTGGCTATAGGATGAGCAAAATGTTCTTCAAGGCAGGCTGCAATAGCAAGAACATCGTCTTTTTTCCTGCCATCGTAAGCATATATTTCAGCTAGCTGGGGCTTTGCATTTGTAAGGGTTCCAGTCTTATCAAAAACAACAGTATCTGCAAGGGAAGCGTTCTCTAAAAATTTTCCACCCTTTACGATAATACCATTGCTTGCGGCTTCTTTCATAGCGCTTAAAACTGCAATAGGAGCAGCAAGTTTCATTGCGCATGAATAGTCCACCATTAAAGTTGCCATCACTTTTGCAATATTCCTGGTAACAAGGAATGTAGCCAAAGAAAGCATAAAATTGTATTTTACAAGATGATTAGCCAAGTTTTCCGAGCGAACTTGGGAAGATACTTTTAGCGACTGGGAATTGTCTATCATCTGAAGAATGTTCTGAACTTTTGTATGCTTACCAGTTTCGCGCACCTCTACAAAGATTTCCCCTTCCTGCACTATGGTTCCCGCAAAAACAGAGGCACCTTCCCTTTTTTCTACAGCAAGCGGTTCTCCAGTAATTGTTGCCTGGTTAACAAGAGCCTCTCCGCTCAAAACCGTTCCGTCAACAGGAATAACATTACCGGTACGCACTGCAAGCACGTCACCCTTTTTAATCATGCTCAAAGGAACTGTTTTTTCCGTCGTCTCTCCATTTTGATTCTTGCCAAGCAGCTGAACCTGATCATTTTGAGAAATCAGCCTGTCTGCCAAATCACTGTAAGATTTTTTCTTGGTAAATTCTTCTATTGTGTCACCAATGTTCAAAAGAAAATTGATGTTAGATGCAGTCTTAAAATCATGGGTAAGCAAAGCCATAGAAATTGCACTTGCATCAAGAACCTCGGAATGGAAAACATGGCCTTTTGCAAGGTGCTCAACTCCATTCAAAATTCTTGGGCCTAGAGACAGGGTTCTCATCACAATTCTTACAGGCAAGGGTAAAATTGCTTTTACATAATGCATTGCCGTCATCATGGCAATATCAAACAAAAGGCTCTGCTGTTCACGCGGCTCTTCAACAGCGTCCAGCATCTCGCGGTTATTCAGATACTTTCCGGAAAGCGCCATAAAATATGCCTTGATATGCTTTTCCGAAATTATTTTGGTGTCATAATAAATCAGAAATGAAGCGGTCGTATAGTTAACAGACACGCTATTCATTCCATCCTGTACAGAAAGCAGACTGTACGCAAGGGCAGCCTGTCGCTTTGAAATTTGATTCTTATTGTAGCAGATACGGATCCGCCCCGGTAGAGAATGCTTTACTGTAAAATTCATTTTATGCCCCGCAGAAGTTTTTATGCTTTTACAGCATCTCTTTCGGCTTTTACATCTTCCGCATCTTCTTTGATGGTTTCAAAGTATTCCTTTGCATCATCCTTTAACTGAAGTCCACTTGCAACAAGTTTTGCAGCACCCTTCTTAAAAGTATCCGTTTTGAGAATAGCAGCAACAGCAAGACCTGCCGCAAGACCCCATAAAAATTTGTTTGTTCCGTCTGTCATACTTTCCTCCATAAGACATCCTTTAATGCCAGTTAGTTTTTACTAACATAAATAAATTATAGCATACTTAGTCCTATCTAACAAGAGGTGTATTAAACTTATTTTAGTATTCTACTGCTTACCTATTGATTATTTCGTTGCAGCTTTTAAAGCTTCAATGTAAGCGGCTCCGTAGCGGGAAAGGGACATGTCTTTTCGCGTTATAATTCCAACGGTCATAAAATCTTCTGTATCCAGAGGACGGGCTATTATTTCCGGGCCATTAAGCTCGTGGCTAATGATTCCAGAACAAATTGTATATCCGTCCAGACCAATCAGAAGGTTGAACAGAGTTGCCCTGTCGCGAACCTGAATGTTTTTGCGGCAGTCAAAATCAACTTCGGTAAGCGGTTCCTCCGCAAAGTAAAATGAATTAAAGTCGCCCTGCTCGTATGTAAGATAGGGATAATTTTTTAAGTCACTTATTTTTATTTTCTTCTTTTTTGCAAGAGGATTTTTTGAGGAAATAAAAACATGAAGATTGGTTGTAAAAAGAGGTTCAAAAATCAAATTGTTTTTTTTAAGAAGCGTTTCTATTACCTTTTGATTTTTGCTGCTCAGATAGAGTACACCTACTTCACTCTTCAGCTTTGCAACGTCGTCTATAATTTCGTGGGTCTGGGTTTCGCGTATGGTAAAGTCATATTCATTGCCGCCAAATTTTTTTATCACTTCCACAAAAGCCTTTACCGCAAAAGAATAGTGCTGGCAGCTTACAGAAAAAATCGGAGTGCTTTCTGCTTCGCCCTTAAAATGCTCTTCCAAAAGAGATGCCTGGTCTAATACCTGTCTTGCATAGGCTAAAAATTCATCACCTTCATTTGTGATTGTAACGCCTTTGTTTGTCCGCGAAAAAATTGTTATCCCCATTTCGCTTTCCAATTCGTGAATCGCTGCTGTTAAGCTGGGCTGGGAAATAAAAACCTTGCGAGAGGCTTCCGTAATATTTTTTGTTTCTGCAACTGTAACTGCGTATTTTAACTGCTGTAGTGTCATGACAAAATCTTATCAGATTGCGCAATTTTTTACCATAGTTAAAACCTATGCCAAACTGGCTGTAAATAGTATTTTCCACAGAGGCCTTTAATTCCTATAATCATAAAAAATACGGAAAAAGAGGACAGTAAAAATGGCAGTAAAAACTTTTGTAACAGGTTTCCCAAGAATCGGAAAAAAGCGCGAACTTAAATTTGCAATTGAGTCTTATTTTAAAGGACAAATTTCTGCAACAGAACTGGAAAAAACGGCGGTAAGCCTACGCGAATACGGTTGGAAAAAACAGAAGCAGGCTGGAATTAATTTTATTCCATCCAATGACTTTTCTTTTTATGACAATGTGCTAGATGCAGCCTTTACCTTTGGCATTGTTCCACAAAGATACAAGGCTTTAAATTTAAGCGAACTGGACACATACTTTGCTGCGGCCCACGGCTATCAGGGGGAAAAGGGAGATGTTAAGGCCCTTCCAATGAAAAAGTGGTTCAACACAAACTATCATTATATTGTGCCAGAAATTTCTGACGGTGATAGTTTTGCTTTAAAGAAAGACAATTCTCCCGTCAAAGCCTATAAGGAAGCAGAAGGCATTGGCATAAAAACCATTCCAACTGTAATAGGCCCCCACACCTTCCTGCGCCTAGCAACATACACAGGAAAAAAATCAGCTGCAAACTTTGCAGAAGAAGCAGCAAAGGCTTACGGTGAACTTGCAAAGCAACTGTCCGACCTTGGAGCTGAATATATTTCTTTTGCAGAACCGGCACTTGTGTTTGACGTTAGTGATGAAGAAAAAAAATTGTTCACGACAATTTATACTTTGCTTCTTGCAGCGGTTAAGGCTAATGCAAAAATCAAGACAATTCTTACAACTTATTTTGGCGACATCCGCGACGTTTATGAAGATGTATGCCAGCTTGGTTTTGATGCAATAAACCTGGACTTTATAGAAGGAAGCAAAAGCCTTGAACTTATAGAAAAAGGATTCCCCAAAGACACCTTTTTGCTTGCAGGTATTGTCTGCGGAAAAAATATCTGGCGCGCAGACTATGAAAAGAAAAATGAACTCATCTCTAAAATACAAAAAGTTCTTGCTCCAGAAAATCTTGTAATAGGAACTTCATGCTCACTTCTTCATGTGCCCTATACAACTGCAGAAGAAACAAAGCTCGAAGCAGATGTTATTAAACACTTCTCTTATGCAGAAGAAAAACTTATAGAAATAAAAGAACTTGCAAACCAGAACGAATCCGTGCTTAAAGCAAACAAGGCATTGTTTGAAGGCCAACGTGTTATTCCAGACCAAAATGTCCGCAGTGCAGTAGCTTCCCTTGGCAGTAAAGACTTTGAACGAAAGCCTTCTTTCTTCGACCGCGAAAAAATTCAGCACGAAAACTTTAAGCTTCCTTTGTTCCCCACAACAACAATAGGCTCTTTCCCGCAAACAAAAGATGTCCGTGCAAACCGTGCCGCCTATAAAAAAGGTTCTATCACACGCGAGCAGTATGTAGAATTCAATCAGAAAAAAATTGCGGAATGCATAAAGCTCCAAGAAGAAATTGGACTTGATGTTCTTGTCCACGGAGAATTTGAACGCAACGACATGGTTGAATATTTTGGAAGCCAGATGAATGGATACATTTTTACGCAGAACAGTTGGGTCCAGAGCTATGGCACACGCTGTGTAAAACCGCCGGTTGTTTGGGGAGACGTAAGCCGCCGCTCAGCAATGACAGTTGAATGGTCGGTCTTTGCCCAGAAGCAGACAAACAAAATCGTAAAGGGAATGCTTACAGGACCTGTCACAATCCTAAACTGGTCATTCCCACGCGAAGATATTCCGCTCAAGGAACAGGCCTTGCAGATTGGTCTTGCAATCCGCGAAGAAGTTTTGGATTTGGAAAAAAACGGAATCAAAATCATCCAGATTGACGAGGCAGCCCTCCGTGAAAAGCTCCCATTACGCCATGCAGACTGGCATTCAGAATATCTTGACTGGGCAATTCCAGCATTCCGGCTCGTACACGCAAAAGTTAAGCCAGAAACCCAGATTCATACACACATGTGCTACAGCGAATTCAACGACATAATCCGCGACATAGATGCCATGGACGCAGACGTAATTACATTCGAAGCAAGCCGTGCAGACCTAAAGATTCTGGACGCGCTAAAGGCAGCAAATTTCCGCACAGAAGTAGGCCCCGGTGTTTACGACATTCACTCAGCAAGAATTCCTTCAAAAGAAGAAATTGTAGATGCTCTGGAAAAGATGCTCCTGCGAGTAGAAAAAACAAAGCTTTGGGTAAATCCAGACTGCGGGCTTAAAACCCGTGGAGAGAAAGAGACTCTTTTCAGCCTAAAAAATCTTGTTGCAGCCGCAAAAGAAATCAGGAACAAATATTAGTGTTGTCTCAAAACGCATAGGAAGTTTCGTTTTTTTCTTGCGGCACTTTCCTATGCTAAGGGCTTTCCGGGGTTCCGGCTTTCGCCTTCATTACCGCTTTGCGGTAACGGCTGCGCCGCCCCTACAATCCCGGCCGTGCCTACTTTTTTAACCGCACGCCATTATTCTTTATCTTAGCAGGATATTGTTCAACGTATGCAATGCGTCCCCCCAGCACACCAACCTTTACAACTTCGCTGTCTGTTCCTCCCGGCATGTTTTCCATTCCGTTAAAGATAAAATTTCCCATGGAAAAAACGATCAGGCTTTTGCCGTGCCATTCCGTTGGCTGAAGCACGTGCGGATGGCTTCCAAATACAATGTCTGCCCCGTTGTCACAGAGGGCTTCATAAAATTCCCTTTGTTTTTTTGACGGAGAAAAATGGTATTCCTCTCCACCGTGAACATTCACTATAACAAAATAGCCAGCCTTCTTTTCCGCCTTAATTTGCTCCAAGAGCTCATCACTTTTCCACAAGATGCCAGCGCGTGTCTCCGTTGCAGTCGCCGTCTTTTCTCCGTTAAACCCAGAACGCTCAACGGGAAATGCCCCGCAGGAAATTACAGAAATAGGAAGTCCCTTGATAGTTGTGTGATAAAACTTTTTTGCTTCCTCTTTGTTTTTACCAATTCCGCTTGAAGGAATTTTGTATTCAGCAAAAGCCGCAAGTGTGTCTTTGAATCCACTTTCGCCATAATCGTAGCAGTGGTTGTTGGTCTGCATAAGATAGTCAAATCCAGCCTCCAAAAGTTTTGGAAGAACCGCTTTTTTAAACTTAAAGGTATAGGTCTTTGTCGCGTTTTTCCAAGACTCTGTTACAACTCCTTCCAAATTTCCAATGGTAAAGTCCGCACCCTTAAGAATTGGAAGAGTGTCCTCAAAAACAGCTTCAAGCCCATTCTTCTTTTCTATAAGAATCTCTTCAACTCCCCTGGCAACCATTATGTCGCCCACGCTTGCAATGGTCACAAGTTCAGAAGGAGTTTTTTTTTCCGGGGAATTTTCAGAGGCAATAAAAAGTTTTTCGCAATATTCAAAAATATCTTTGGAAAGCCCTTCTTCAAAAACAGTACAAAGTATGCCCTTTTTTACAAGCAGCTTGTAGGATTCATCACCAGCATAGGCACCGTCAACAGGAATTGCCCTGTTGCCCAAAGGAAGCCCCTCCGAATTTGAAATGCTAATGCTAAGCTCAGGAGAATTTGCCGCCCCCGATTTTGCAGAGGTAAAATCCGCCTTAACAGAAGGAAGCAAAGACTCTTCTTCCAGAACAAAAAACTTCTGGTTTTCGCCATAGGCCTGCGGAAGAAGTGCAATTTCTTCTTGCATCTGAATTCTTCCCGCCGTTTTTATGATTGGACCAAAAGCCTTTTCTTTTACCTGGTTCCTCTCCGACTCTTTTACAAAAATAAGCCCCAAGTCTTTCTGAGCAAGCGGAGCGGTTTTTATGTATTCGTCATAAATTTTGTCTTCCACATAAACAATGTATGATGTGGAGCGAAAGGCCCGTATAGAAAAGATTATGCTAAGCACAAGAAGGCAGGCGGCAAGGGCAATTGTAACGATAGTTATTTTATTGAACTGCTTTTTTTCAAACATTTTTTTCCTTATCTTCTATTATACTTAGCAAATTAATAAGTTTCAACAGAATAGCGAAATTCAATATGCCTATAACCTCATAAAAATCTGCGGATCCATCTGCACAACAACATTAAAATCAAGGCATTATCATATTTTTTAGTTCCTCACCAGCACGGCTAAGGCGCTTTCCCTTGTAAACAATCAGCTGGGAATATATGGGAAAGTCGTCTCCCATCCAGTTAAGACGGCAAAGCTTTTTTTCTTTTACTTCGTTAACAGCTGCCATCTCCGGCATAAAACCAACTCCAAGCTGGTTTATTGCAAACTGTTTTAGAATTTCCTTGCTGCTGGTTTCTAGGGCTACGGTTGGAGGAACCCCACGCTTTTTTAAGTCTTCCAAAAGCATGTGCCTAAAGTTGCAGTTGCGGCCCGTCAAAAGCAAAGGCACTCCTTCCAAATCCTTTTCCGTAACAGACTCCAGTTGTGAAAGCGGATGTTTAGGACTTGCAAAAAATGCCAGATGCTCCCTCTTTTTTTCCAAAAGACAAAGTTCGTCATTTTCTATTAAGGGGTTTAAAGTATAGACTAAATCCAGCGCTCCGTTTTTTAGCATTTGCGGAAAAGTAGAATGATCTATAAACTGAATTTGAATGTTCACCTTGGGATATTTTTTCCGGTATTTTAGAAGAAGTTTTGGAAAGTTATCGTAGCAAAGGGTTTCAGAAATGCCAAGTTTTATAAGTCCAGACGGCTCTTTTGACGAAGGAACTTCCAGAAATATTTCCCTCTTTAACTGCAACATTTTTTCCGCATAGCCCAAAAGACGCACCCCTTCTTCCGTAAGAACAATGGACTTTCCAAGACGGTCAAACAAAAGGCAGCCAAGTTCGTCTTCCAGCTGCTTTATTTGCGTAGTAACCGTTGACTGTGCATAACCCAAAATATTCCCCGCAGAAGTAAAACTCTTTGTTTCCGCAATTTTTGCAAAGGTTTCAAGCTGAAAAATATTCATCATTTGCCTCCTTTTTGTTATCATTTTTTATGATGATTTAATTCAAATAATTCAATTTTACTAATCATTCCTTTTTTGATATTATACAGAAAAGAGCGAGGAGGTTCTAGATATTATGGCAGTAATAGCAAACAATTTGACAAAAATTTACAGGCTAAAGGGAAGAACCTTTAAGACCGCAGTAAACAACATTTCTTTTTCCATACCGACTGGCGAGATAGCGGCTTTTATTGGTCCAAACGGGGCCGGAAAGTCTACAACAATAAAAATGCTTACTGGAATCCTTACCCCGGACGACGGAAGTGTTTCCATAAACAACCTAAGTTTTTCCAAGGGGCGCAAAAAGATTATGCTCAGGATAGGAACTGTCTTTGGGCAAAAAAGCGTTCTTTGCTGGGACATTCCGGTTCTGGACACACTCAAGCTCTTTAAGGACATGTACGGTGTTTCCGATGGCGTTTACAAGCAAAATATGGAAATGTTTTACGACATTCTTGGTCTTGATGAATTCATAAACCAAGCCCCCAGACTTTTAAGCCTTGGGCAAAGAATGAAGGCAGACCTGGCCGCATCCCTACTGCACAACCCGGATGTTTTGTTTTTGGATGAACCAACAATCGGAATCGACGTGCTTTCAAAGGAGCGTATCAGGAATTTTATTCTTGCGGTAAACAAGGAGCGTAAGACAACCATAATCCTTACTACCCACGATGTTTCCGACATAGAAACCCTGTGCGAAAAGATGCTCATTATAGACAAGGGAAATTTGCTTTACGACGGAACTTTGACTGAACTTAAAACTATGTACAAGACTACAGACTTGGAAGACATCATAAAGAAGATTTACCTTAGCGGAATGCCAGAAGACTACGGCAGACAAAAGGGGGCTGTTAATGCGTAAGTATTTGGACTACATGGCAATAGGAATCAAGGAACACTTGGCCTATCCATCTTCTATATGGGCTACGTTTTTGTCAAAGGTAATTTACCTTTACATGCAATTTTGCCTGTGGAACGCACTGTTCATGTCGCAAGCAAAAAACACCATGCCTATTGCCAGAGACGGTGTTATCCGCTACGTAATCATAGCAACAATCATTTCCAGCTTTATTGAATGTGACGCAATCCAATGGATAAACGAGCAAATCCAGAGTGGCAATATAGCAATCCAGCTTATAAGACCTATCAACTTTGGAGCAATGGTTCTTTCTAAGCACATAGGTAAAAGCGCAATAAAGTTTTTAACTTGCTGCATTCCATTGACCGTGGCATCTGCCTTCTTTTTTAGAATGCCGCTTGTTTGCAAAAGCCAAATATTTTTTGGTCTTGCGTCATTGTGCCTTGCCTATGCAATACAATTTTTGTATTCGCTTACGATTGGCCTTATGGCTTTTTGGCTCATCGTCACTTGGCCGCTGAATATGCTTTTTGGTGCAATATACAAGCTTTTGTCTGGTTCTTGGATTCCGTGCGCAATGTTCCCGGATTTTTTAAAAAAGATAAATTCTTTTCTTCCATTCCGCGCCATGTATGAAATTCCCGTAACCATAATGACAAACCCAATGGAAACAAAAATTCTTTTGTCAAAGCTTATGGTTCAGGTCTTTTGGCTTGCCATTCTGTTCATCCTTATGAAGATGGCATGGAAAACAGGAACAAAGAAACTTGTTGTTCAAGGAGGCTGACATGAATCTTTTTAAGATTTACAAGCACTTTGTTGTTATATATCTAAAGGGCAAGATGGCCTACCACTGCGCGCTTTTGTTTGAACTAATTGCAAACACAATACTAATTGGCATATACTTTGCAGGCTTTATGGTCATCTTCCACAACTTTGACGGAATAGCCGGTTGGAGTGCAAACGAAGTTCTTTTTATGTTTACAACCAGTTGGCTTAGCTACAGCTTAAGCTGCTTCTTCTTTTGGAGCCCAATGAAGGATATGGGTGAACTTGTGCGGACCGGAAAATTTGACTTGTACCTAACAAGGCCAATCAATCCGCTCTTGTACATGGTCTTGCAACAGTTCCAGTACACCTTTATTCCTCGGCTTGCCTTTTCCGTGGGATTCTGGCTCTACAGCATGAACAAGCTTAGCATTGAATGGACAGCCGCATCTCTTGGTCTTTACGCGCTCAACATGATAAGTGCCTTTGTGATTTTTTCTTCAATCACAATCTTTACCGGAACCATTAGTTTCTGGACAATCAAAAGTGAAGAAATAGTTTCACTTTTGACCAACAATAATTACGGCCTAAAGAACTATACGGACTACCCGCTTCCAATTTATTCAAAGGGAATGCAGGCAATTTTGACCTTTGTTGTTCCATACGCCTTTACCGGTTACTACCCAGTTGCGCTTCTTCTTGGCAAGAATCTGGACAAACCGCTATTGGCTTTTGCTGCCCCAGTCATTGCCCTTATTGCAGGAAGTGCTTCTTGCATATTTTGGAAATTAGGGCTAAAACATTATGGTAGCGCAGGTGCTTAATGGAGGAATAAATATGAGCGAAAAGATTTTGCCCCCTTGGGCTTCACAAATACCGGAAGGTGCTTTTATTTCTTACAAACAAACATACAAAATTGGAGAATATTTTGACCGCTTCCACAAGGAAAATTTTTCGGGAATGGACTATTATTTTTACGACCCAACAGAACACGGTTTTAGCAAGGACAAAAAATACCCGGTATTGATTTTTATGCATGGTTTTTCAAATGCCCTAGTTGGAGAAGTTTGCATAAACTATGCGGGCGCAGAATTTTATTCCAAAGAGGAATACCAAAAAACTCTTGGTGGTGCCTACATTCTTGTTCCTCTTGCAAATGAACACAAGGATAAAGAAGGCAATTGCGTTGGAAGTTGGGACGACAGCTACCTGCCTAAAATCCACGACCTTATTTGCAATTTTGAAAAGACCTTAGCAGATGGCCGCACTTGCAAAAGAGTTGTCTTTGGAAATTCAAGCGGAGCCACCATGTGCTTTAAACTTGCAAGTGCCTACCCTGATTTCTTTAACATACTTGTCCCAATCGGTGGAAACCAAATACCAGGCGATGAAATTTTTGACATCTACGAAAAAAACAAAATCCGCATTTTCTATGCAATGGGTATACATGATGAATTTGTTTCTTTTGAAGAAGTCATAAAGCCGCGCCTTGAACGCATAAGCAAAATAAAAGGAAGCCGTGTCTTTACACCAGAATGGGTCTATAATGGCGACGGTGGAATTGCATCAATCAATTTTGGAATGGAGATGGGGCAGCACTGTCTTGTGAATCCCATGCATTGCAACCTGATGTTTGACAACGGAAAGCCTATGGATGCAACTCTTCCCCAAGGAATTACCGGTTGGCTCCACGACGCCCTAAATTAAACAGGAACACGCTGCCTTGCTTACAGCCTGCACTCCCGCCATACCGAATTTATTTGATGTGACGCAGGAGGGCTGCATACAAAATATTTTTGCTCTGAACTTCACATATATAATTCAAGCTGTTCATTCATCTGCTTTCTAATTTGGCCTATCTTAAAAAGAACAAATAAAAATGCGACAGTTCCATATATTATAGTCCGCGCTTTGTTTTTATAACACCCACCCAACTTCTTCATAAGTGTTGTAATCGAATAGCAAAATATTATGTAGAACTGTAATGTCTGTATTTTTTATCTTTTGCATTCTATCATGGGCAGGCATTTTTTCTGCATAAGCATATACTGATGCACAAAAATATTTTTTCCCCGCATCCTCATAAATGCCAAAGTCCGAAACATTGAATGCAAGCGCTTTTCCGTTCCATTTTTTACATTTTTCAAAATTAATGCCTTTGCAAAAATGCTCCATGAATTTCTTAAGCTCCTTATTTTCTGCTTCCGATATTTTGGATTCACCTTCAATGCTTACCTTGTTTGGCATAAGAGATTTATTCACATTCAGTGGAAAGCTAAAATTCTGGCCCTTAAAATACGATTCAACGGAAGATGTCCAGAAAAGATCTTTTCCAATATATATTTCATTTACAGACTTAGACACCAGGAATTGAATGTGATAGTTCATTGCCATTCCTGTGTCATTTAGCTTTTCTTTTATTCTTACCAGGACTTTATTATTCTTGTATTCAACCTGATAGCTTCCTATGGATATTGCTGACGAACACTTAAATCCAGAGATTGTGGCCTTTACCAAATCATCTTCTTGGGTTTCTTCAAATTTTATATCCAAGTTATTGAATCCTTTTATGGAAGCACTTGTGCAGCTTGTAAACAATAAAACCAAAGCAAAAATACACACAGCCAAAAATTTTTTCAATTCCCCACTCCTTTTTATAAATATAATCCAAAAACTCGACTCTTGACCTAATAGCAAACCGAATCTTTTACAAAATCATAATACTCCATTAAATTTTCTTTGCTACCCGTCTTAGACGAAATTACAATATAGAACGCATCATAAATATCATAGTGATAATCATAAGTTTTGGAAATCCTGTCCAAAAATATATAACCGGTATTTTTATCGCTATTCATAAAAGACTTTATCTTAATCTCTTTGGAATTAGATTCAAAGGGCTGATTTTCAAGCGCATCCATAGCCTCTCCGTATTCATAATAACCTTTTGTAAACTCCTTATTGAATTCAGAAAAAAACAAAAGACGCGTAACGGAAGTATCAAGATATGGGCAAATAATTTCCACAGAAATTATATCTTTCTTGTATTCTATAGTTAAGACATTTTTATCTGCCAAAGCACCGTCATACATTCTTGAAATATGCTTTCGGTCAAGCAGCTGAGCAGACGGCACTTTTGGATAGCTAAGAGAATTATTGATTTTATACGAATCACCTCTTTCGGTAAAAAAATAATTTGCAAATTCCTTTTCGAGGTTCGTCTTTTCTATTTCCGGCTTATCCGCACTTTCCAAAATTACGGCATCAGATGATTTTTTATGGCATCCCATAAAAGCAAGACACAATATGCACAGCAAACACAAACAATTTCTTTTATTCATTTTTTTCTCCTATATAATTTTGTTTACAAATCACTTTCTTTTTCTATATACCATTTCTTGCCTTTTTTTATTGCGGCAAAACCTTCCGGCAAAACATGCATGGCTGAATAAACCGGAGCTTTTTTTATAATTTCTTCCAGCGCAACAATTCTTCCATCTTCTACGGTCTGCTTACCTGATAAAAAAGACAGGCTGGCATCATCTTTTGAATTAACAACCATTTGAATCTTGGATTTGTTTTCAAGCACAAACTTGTCTGTAAAAGTCAAAGACTGCTTATCCTGCTTAAACGGCCATTCCTTTTTTTCTTTTACAAAATAATAAGTGTCCAGCACAAACATAGCAAGAACCATCCAGTACAAACCATAAAAGCAGCGGATAAACGGATTGGAAAATATACGGCCCGTGGAGATAAAAGAAACTGCATTCATCAGCACATAAAGAGCTATGAGGTAAGGCAAGATTTTATATGCGCGGTACTGCCTTAAATTTCTTTTCCAAATAAAATTCACGACAAAGCAAAGCCATTCAGCATCAACTTCTTCTTTATTGTCTGCATCTTTTTTTTCTGTAGCCTTATCCTTTTTATCTGATGCCTTGCCAAGTAAAACCGAAATGCCTAAAGTAAACAAAATAAAACCCAGAGATAGCAGCAAATAAATTATAGCTGAATTTAAATTATGGTCCCTTAAGAAAAAATCCATTTTATTCATTGGCTTTTATTTCAATTCTTGGCTATAGCATTATTTTTGAACGACATCTGTTTTTGCCAGTCTGTCGCCAATTCTTTTCCCGGAACATACAAATGTGATAATTTCTATCCAGTTCAACAGCAGGGGAATGTTTCTTAAAAATCTTTGTTTAAGCGAGGCTGCTTCTTTTGTTTTGGAATCAATTATTTTTAATTTGAATATTCTTTTTCCAATGCTTCCATTTTTTGGTAAATCACGCAAGACTAAATATAAAAAGGCAATCAAGGTTGAAATTAAAGTTCTTAATATAACATCTGATGGTTGCTGGCCTTTTATCAGTGGCAAGATTACTAAAATCATAAAAGGAATTTCCATTATGATTGCTGTAATTATAAAATCAACAAAAAAAGCTCCTATTCTTTTTGAATCCATTTCTTTCTCCTTTGAATACTATTAAGCTAAACTTTTTTCTATTTTTGCTATATGCAAGAATACATCGAATTGATTTTTATATAATATACTTTTTAACTTTTCAAACATATACGTTTACCATTTCCTAATCAAAAATTTGTTCTTTTAATATATAAAGCCTAATGACTTTTATCTTTTTAAATTCCTCTTCTGATATAGCCCAACTTTTTAATCCGCCTTTTATTTTAACATAAAATATATGGTTGTTACCATCTTTTTCTACACAATAACCTTTCTGGTTTACTCTTAAAAATGCATTTAAAAACTTTTTGCTTTCTCTGCTATCTATTCTGCTTATGGCATTTTCTATTTGCGGAAAGAAGTTCTTGCTTATTTTTTCTTTTGAAAGCAACTCTTCAATTGTTTTTTCCAGAACTTTCTGGCTCTTGTCTTTTAGCCCAAGGTTGTAAATTGATTTTTTTAATTCCCTATCTTTTAGCAATTGGGCATTTACAATGTTATTAAAGCGAACCATGGCTTTACTGGAAGAAGAAAGTTCCAACAATAATTTTTTTATTGAATCTTCTTTCGTTGCCAAGTTAGAGAGAGTTTTGCCTATGATGGTGTAAGTTATCCATTCATAATTGCTTTCGAAACAGCTTTCTATTAGCTCTCTTTGCTTATCGTTAACAGTGCGTCTTTTTTGGATTTCTTCCATTTCCCGCAAGACCTCTAAGGTTAATTCTCTTTTCCTTAAATAAATTTTTTCATTGTCTGAGTTAATAAAATACTTGTCCAAGGCTTCTATTGTTACGTGCGGCATTTTTCCTCTGTTCTTTTTCTAATTTTCTTAAAAACAAAATCTATTGCGGCTTCTATTGCAAAGCTCACAATAAAATACACTATCAGTATTATGAAACATTTTTTTATATCTAGCAACAAAGGCAAAAGACTTAACACCAAGACAACAAGTCTACAAAAACTAATTAAAATATTTATTTGAAAACCATTTATTCTTTTTCTTTTTTTAAGCACTATCACGGCAATATAGGAAAACCCTTGCAGAATTGCCCAATAATATTCTAGAGGCATATAAAAAAAGAAGCGCTTTGTAGTTATAACAAAATCATCAGCTGTAAAAATATTTGGAGTATGAGTAAACATACAAATATATGTAAGATAAAAATCAACAAACATTACTATAATAGAAAAAACAAACACTTTTTTTGCTATAGCATTATGCAGATAAAGGATGAATTCTAACAAAAACAGCATGAATAAAATAAACCATTGAACAAGTGCGGAATTTGCACCAAGCTCCAAACACATCATCAACCCAACTTTGTTAGAAAATACCGCTAAAATTATTCCAGCAGCTATTAAAATATTTCTTAGAGTTAGAAGAATGTTTATGCCGTTATAAAACTTATTCATTTTTTTCCTGTGCGCTTGTGATTAAACCTTGCTAAATTACAGATCAATTACGTATCTAAACTATACGAATATATTTTTTTGGTAGCCGGATCATAAATCATCACTGTATAATTATATGAATATCTTTCTTCTGCATTGATTTGTGACGAATCAAATTTCTTTTCTTCTGGTTGCTGCCAATCAATTATACAATAATAACCTTCTTCTGGTATTTCAAAATATTTATGTGAAATATCAATATTTACTTCATCCTTGTGGCAAAATTTCCAATTTTTATTTTCTCGTATGACATTTTCAAATTTATTAAAACTTTTTGACAAGTCAATTATTATCCATTCATCTCCATCACCTAAAAAATTTATTTTATCTTCTTCAAATAAGATTACTTCTGCATTTTCCAATTCGATTTCGCATCTGTTGGAACACATTCTGAGTATGTCTTTTTGTGTCATACAGGAAGATAAAGAAAATGCTAATGTTACAAAAAGGAAACATAATTTTTTCATATTGCCATTGCCCACTTTTTCCTATAAAAACTTTTGATTATTATATTATAATCTTGGGAAAAATAGAAGAAGGCTGTAAATACCATTTTTACGGTGACGGGGTATTGGGGTTAGACTTACGCCCGATTGTAGGGGCCCGCGTAAGCGGGTTGCGGGTGGGTGAGACTGGGCTTTGCCCAGCCGAACCACCGGCAATGGAGGCGAAAGCCGGAACCCCGAAAAGCGGGGAATGGAGACGGAATTTGACCGGATCCGGAGGACCGGGCACAGTAGAAAAGGACCTGCCGTCCAAATTAAAAAAAATTGAATTTTTTGAACCTTGAGTATATACTATTTTAAATGGTGGCTTTAGGAGCATTTTTAAATAACAATTAAAAAGAAGCTTGTTACATTTTCTATTTCTGTTGTTGTTATTGCCTTTACAACTTTTATTTTTGCCTATCTTGTTGTTTCAAAACAGATTTCGACTCATTCAGTAATTCAGACGCTGGAAAATTTGGCTCAGACAAAAACCATGTCTATGGAAGATTCTGTTCTGCCAGATATTGAGCTTGCAAAAAAAATGGTTTCTTCGCCTCTGGTGATTAAATTTTTTGAGAACCCAAATAACGAGGAAATAAGGAATCTTGCTTTTGCAGAGTTTGCCTCTTACCAGCACGCATTTTCTTCCAACAACCTTTTCTGGGTTAATAATCATGATTAACTGATTACCAGTGCAAAGGATAAGTCTCTCCTTGATGCAGGTAAGTATGCAAGTGATGTTTGGACAGATGAGAATATTGACTTTGACTATCTTATTTCTCAGGCGCAGGATGGGAGAAGCCACATATTTCCTATGGGGACAAAGGCAGCGGTTATTAAATAGCTTCTATACCTTATGGTCTGGAAAAGACATTGCGGATTCTTCTTTGCTAAAATTTATGCTTGGGGCAGAAATTGTTTTTATAATTTTTACGCTTATCTATTTTACTTTCTTCCGCCATATTTTAAAGCCTCTTAACAGCGTTACGAGTTTTTTCTCTACATTTTCCAGGGAGCTGGATGCGGGTCATGCAGACTTACGAAAGCAGATTCCACTTTCGTCTAAAGCAGAAGATGAAATTAGTTCTTTGGTGAACAGTTTTAACAAATTCCTTGAAAAGCTGCGTTCCGCTCTAACAAAGATTGAGGATTCAAAAGATACGCTTACTTTTGTTGGAAAGACAATGGAAAACAGCACAGTTAGCACGACAAGCGCTATTTCACAGATGATTGCAAATATTTCCGAGATTCACAGGTATATTCTTTCGCAGACAGACAATGTTGAGCAGGCGGCTAATACTGTAAAAAATATGGCGGGAAACATTTCTTCTTTGAACAATATGATTGCTGCGCAGGTTTCCTGGGTAACAGGTGCTTCTTCTGCGGTTGAAAACATGGTTACCCTGATTGAATCTGTTAACAAAACTGTGGACAAAATGGCTGAATCTTTTGAAATTCTTATTGCCAATGCAGAATCCGGTGCCCAGCAGCAGTCCGCCGTTAGCAAAAAAATTGAGGAGATTGTGGAGCAGTCGCAAAGGCTTCAGGAAGCAAACATTGCCATATCCAGCATAGCAGAACAGACAAACCTTCTTGCTATGAATGCGGCTATTGAAGCGGCGCATGCGGGGGAAGCTGGACAGGGCTTTAGCGTAGTTGCTGATGAAATTCGAAAGCTTTCTGAAACTTCTTCTTCGCAGTCAAAGATGATTGGAACGCAATTGCAGAATATACAGACTTCTATTTCCGAAGTGGTAAATTCTTCCGTAAGTTCAAGCCAGGCCTTCCAGGATCTTGCCCAGCAAATTCAGGAGACGGATGTTTTTGTTCAAAAGATAAAGGGCTTGTTGAGCAGACACAAGGCTCCAAGCAGATAGAAGCAACGTTAAAACAAATGAATAATAATTCTTCTGGGGTAAAGGATTCTTCTGGCAAAATGCAGGAATGGAATGAAAATGTTTTGAAGCAGATGAATTTTCTTGAAGATACGGCACACAATATGGAATGCCGCATGACGGAAATGGCCGAAACTGCGGAGAAGATTTCGCACAAGATGAAGGATTCTATTTCTAAAGTTGCAGGACAGATGAGTCTTTTTTCTTTGCAGTGAGAGGGGTGTGCTATCGCTTTGGAGTGGAGCTTTTAGGGGACAACTGTTACTTTTTTAAATGATGGGATTTGTTATATAGAGATTATATTTTGGGCATTTCTTGTCCAAATCTTTATACGCCTAACTATCTCTTTTTTATTTCTTCTGCAACTTTCTTTACGTCCTGAATCTTACGTTTTGAAGCTATCAGTAAAGAGTCATCACTATCTACAACAATTACATTATCAAGGCCGATAATTGCGATTGTACGTTTTCCGCCACGGATATAGCTTGAAGTTATATCAAGGTCAATTACATCGCCTTTGATTACATTATTGTTACTGTCTTTGTCTTGGATTTCCCAGAGGGCAGTCCATGAACCAACATCATTCCAGCCAGCGTTAAGTTTTACAATCTTACCTTTTGAAGTTTTCTCCATTACAGCATAATCAATTGAATCGCTTTCTATTTTTGCAAAAGCATCTTTATTCAAGCGAATAAAGTCATTGTCATCAGTTGCCTTTTCAAATGCTTCAACCGAAAGAGCCGCCATTTCTGGCTTATATTTTTTCAATTCATCGATAAAGCTAGATGCCTTGAATACAAACATTCCGCTGTTCCATAAATATTCGCCACTTGCAAGATATTCTTCTGCCTTTTCGAGACATGGCTTTTCCACGAATTTTTCGAGGATATATGCACCGTCTGTTTCTTCTCCAGAAGCCTTTACATATCCGTAGCCGGTAGAAGGGAATGTAGGTACAATTCCAAATGTTACAAGACTTCCTTTTTCTGCTTCTTTGGCAGCTTTTATTACGGCATTCTGAAAAACCTTTACATCTGCAATTACATGGTCACTTGGAAGTACTACAACAACAGCATCTTTGTCCTGCTTCATAGCGGCACAGCAGGCTGCGGCAATTGCAGGAGCAGTATTCTTTGCCATAGGTTCAAGCAAAATTACAGGCTTTTTGTTTGTAATTTCTCCAATCTGCTGCGCAACAAGAAATCTGTGACCTTCACCACAAGAAATAATAGGATTTCCTGTTTCAAGTCCATCAAGGCGGAGTAAAGTTTCTTGTATCATTGTCCTATCACTGATTAATGATAAAAACTGTTTGGGATGGTCTTCCCTTGAAAGTGGCCATAAGCGAGTTCCGGCACCACCACTTAGAATAATTGGTATAATAGTCATAATAATAATCCTTATAAAAAACTAGGCCTCAAAGTACAGCCTCTAATCTATTTACTTTCTAACCTCTCCATGCAAGAAGTCGTTATATGCGATTTCTACACCTTCTTTCACATCCACTTTAGATTTCCAGCCAAGTTTGTTCAGGCGGGTAACATCACAAAGCTTTCTAGGTGTACCGTTTGGTTTAGATGAATCCCACTCCATCTTACATATTCGTCCACTTCCAGCAACATCAGCATAAACAACATCGCGCACAGTTTCGGCAAGTTCTTTAATTGTGCATTCCTTACCAGTTCCTACGTTTACAAAGTCGCCTGTAGGAGTTCGAAGGTCGCTAGCATTTTTGTTTTCCATAAGGTACACAACGGCATCTGCTAGATCGCCGGCATATAAGAATTCTCGGAGTGGTGAGCCATCACCCCATAGGTGCACTATATCTTCCCCGCTCACCTTCGCCTCATGGAACTTACGAATCATTGCAGGAAATACATGGCTTCCCTGTAATTCATAATTATCACCAAGTCCGTAAAGGTTTGTAGGCATAACACTCAAAAAGTTTGTACCAAACTGTTTGTTATAAGCTGTACAAAGTTTGATTACACTGATTTTTGCAAGTGCATAAGCATCATTAGTCGGTTCGAGTGGTCCTGTAAGAAGAGATTCTTCCTTAATTGGTTGTTCCGCCATCTTTGGATAAATACAAGTTGAACCGAGATTCATAAGTTTCTTTACTCCGTTCACACGAGCAGCTTCAACCACGTTAAAACCAATTACCATATTCTGATAAATAAAATCAGCAGGATAAGTAGAATTCGCGCCAATACCGCCAACATGAGCTGCCGCAAGAAAAACATATTCCGGTTTCTCAGTAGCAAAAAAATCATTCACAGCAGCCTGATTCAATAAATCAAGTTCCTTATGAGTTCTTGTAATGATATTTGTGTAGCCTTTTTCCTGCAAGCAACGAACAATGGAGCCACCAACAAGACCACGATGTCCAGCTACAAAAATTTTCTCATCTTTATTCATAATAATGCAATTCCTGATAAGTCTCTTAAAATATAACACGTAATATATAATTACTAATTAAACATTAAGAATTATTAACTATCTCTGGTGTAAAGTCTTTTCAGCCCTTACATATTCCATATCGTGCTTCATCATTATTTTTACAAGCTCAGGGAAGGTTGTCTTTGTAGGATTCCAGCCGAGAACTTGCTTTGCCTTTGTTGGATCACCAAGCAATGTTTCAACTTCTGCAGGACGGAAATATTTCGGATCCACTTCTATAAGCACTTCTCCAGTTGACTTGTTGTAGCCCTTCTCGTTTACGCCTTCGCCTTTGAATTCAATTTCAATACCAGCTTCTTTGAATGCGTACTGACAGAACTCACGAACGCTGTGCTGTTCGCCAGTTGCAACTACGAAATCATCCGGCTTATCCTGCTGAAGAATAAGCCACATACACTCAACATAGTCTTTTGCATAGCCCCAGTCACGAAGAGCATTCAAGTTACCAAGATATAGTTTTTTCTGCAATCCATGAGCAATGCGTGAAGCTGCAAGAGTAATCTTACGAGTTACGAAAGTTTCACCGCGGCGTTCTGACTCATGATTAAACAAAATACCATTTGCGCAGAACATTCCGTAAGACTCACGGTAATTCTTCATAATCCAGAATCCGTACATCTTGGCAACGGCATAAGGCGAACGTGGATAGAAAGGAGTCGTTTCTTTCTGTGGAACCTCTTGTACAAGTCCGAAAAGTTCAGAAGTAGAAGCCTGGTAAATGCGGCAGGTCTTTTCTATTCCGAGGAAGTGAACAGCTTCAAGAATGCGGAGAACACCTGTTGCATCACAGTCCGCTGTAT
The DNA here is from genome assembly GCA_002373205.1 of Treponema sp. UBA3662. Taxonomy (GTDB): domain Bacteria; phylum Spirochaetota; class Spirochaetia; order Treponematales; family Treponemataceae; genus Treponema_D. The sequence continues at coordinate 2,511 of DFJV01000060.1, read as the reverse complement.
ATTCAGGAACTTCAAAAGAAACCTGAACATGGCTCTGTGCGCCGAGGTTATAGATTTCTGTTGGTTTAATTTCACGAATCAAGCGGATTAAACTTTCAGAATCTGTAAGGTCTCCATAATGCAGATAAACCTTGCGGTTCTTGTGCATATCTTCAATGGCATCTTCAAGGTAAAGATGCTCGATTCGGCCTGTGTTGAATGATGAAGAGCGACGAATAATTCCATGAACTTCGTAGCCCTTTTCAAGCAAGAATTCTGCAAGAAAAGAACCGTCCTGACCTGTAATTCCTGTAATAAGTGCGATATTTGCCATGTGTATACTCCTATAAAAGTTTACGATAGAAACAAGATGTTCAATATTTATTCTTAGAATAATTCAATGTTAAAATAATAAAAAAGAAAAATAATCAGCAGATATAAACTAAAAGTAGCACAATATTGACTTCTACCAGCGTTTTCTATATTCTCCGGGAGTGAGCCCTTCTATTTTCTTAAAAATTCGTATGAAATAATTTGCACATTCAAATCCACATTCTTCGGCAATTACATCAAGAGTTTTACTTGAAAAGCGAAGTTCATTTTTTGCCAGAAGAATCCGTTTTTGCAAAATATAATTATTTACTGTAAGCCCTGTATTTTCCTTAAAAAGACGCAGCAAATAAGATTTATTAACATTAAATTGTTTCGCAACCATTTCAAGAGCAATCTTGTCTGTAAAATTCTGATCAATAAAAGCCTTTACATTTGAAATATTCAGGCACTTTGTATTTGATACTTTTGCTTTTTCTGGATTCCAGGAATATTCCATTAGGACAGTCAATAAATGGGAAAGAATTTCATTTATTTTCATATCCCGAATATAAGAAGACGAAGCAGCTGTTTGCATTATCGAATCCAGAATTGGAATAAAGGGATTTGATTTTTTATCATCGACAGAAAAGCAGACTTGGCCACCGCGTTCTAAATATTTGGAATAAATCTCGCTCATATTAGAGCCATAAAAATGCACCCACTTTAATGACCACAAATTCTTGCTCGAAGAACTTTGAGAATATTTATTCCGGCAATCTATAAAAGCACAATCGCCTTTTTTCATTGAATATGTTTGATTTTGATAAGAAAGAGTTCCCTCCCCCTCTTCAACATAGAAAAACAGGAATGAAGAGAGATTTTGACGGCTGGATGTATGAGGTTTAATTACAGTTAGGCTTCCAGTTTCCTGCAGATAAAGCAGGTTCTGCATTGCAAAAGAGGAAGGCTGATAAATAATTCGGCGACTCTGAACAAGGTCGCCGATGAATAAAGAGGGGGGATTGTTCATGAGGAAATTAGAAGAGTGGTTGTTTTATTTTTTTACAGTGACGGTAATGATTATAGCAGTGCAGCCCAAGATAAATTAGGAACTTTTAAAAATCTATGTTAGAGTCGGGAGAAAACAGCCATTCAGAGTCGGACGATTTTAGCCAAAATTAGACAAAAGATTTTAACAAAAGCTATTAATTTATCTACAAAAAGTTTCTTGTAAATCTTTGTAATACTTTGAGTTTTTCAAACTCAAAGTCAAAGTATTGGTTCTTTTTACCCGTCCAAAATTGGCTTTTTTCTCCCGTCCCGGAGTGGCTAAAATTTCCCGACTCTAACAGTGGTAACCAGTTGCAAGATCTGTAGCGCTTCCTTCGTTTATAGAAATAATATGGTTAGAAGCCGGTGCATTATCTGTGATGTAAGCACAGATGTTCTTCAAAAGTGAATCTGGAACGCAATCATAAAAATATGATGGTCAAATCATTTATTTGGTCCCTGGGATTAATTTCAAAATTTGTTTAATAGGCATACAGATATCGTTTACTTCGAGTGAGCGCTCTGCTTTCAAAATTGTTTCTGCACATTTTACCATTGCAGGGTAGCTTGCGCGGAGCATGTGGTTTGCATAAATGATGACGTTTGCACCCCATTCAGCAAGTTCATCTTCTGTAAATTGATTGTATGTTGTTGGAACAAGTACGATAGGAATATTCTTGTATTCTGCGCGGAATTTCTGGCAGAACTCTTTAATATCCATACCGCTCTTGTCTTTTGAGTGAATCATTACACCGTCAGCTCCAGCTCTAACTGCTGCAAATGCCTTAGTAATAGCTTCATCAACAGAGTAACCTGCAATGATTTCTTCAATACGGGCAATAATCATAAAGTCTTTTGTAACCTGAGCTTTTTTACCGGCAGCAATCTTTTCGCAGAATTCTTCTTCTGTGGCAAGAACCTGTTTTGCTTCAGTACCGAAAAGTGAGTTTTTTTTAAGACCTTTTTTATCTTCAATGATTACGGCAGAAACACCGTTACGTTCAAGTGTACGTACTGTAAATACAAAGTGCTCAGGAATATCACCAGTATCGCCATCGTAAATAATGGGTTTTGTTGTACACTCAAGAATATCAGTAAGTGAGTGCATACGTGTTGTAAGGTCAACAGCTTCGATATCAGGCTTACCTTTAGAAGTAGAGTCTGTCAAAG
>DFJV01000040.1 GCA_002373205.1 Treponema sp. UBA3662 | reverse complement strand
AAAAATGGGGAATGTAGTGGTGGCTGTTGTTAAAGCGTCTTGTTACAAGGCAGTCGTATGCCGGGTCAAACCAGGAGCCTCCTCTAATAACCCGGGAAAGGCCTGTTTTTCCGCCTGAGGGGTTGACCACTTTCCCGTCTTCAATATTGTAGTCGTACCAGTCGTAGAGCCATTCCCATACGCTTCCGGACATGTCGTAGAGCCCGATTGAATTGGGCAGCTTTGTTCCTACCTCGTGAGTCATGCCATTGGAGTTTCCCCGGTACCATCCATACTTGTCCAGGTTCTTGTCCATGACCAGGGAGTTTTTTGTGTTAAGGACATCAATCAAGCCGTCCGTGCTTGTTCCTGAAAAAGACTTGAACCATTCAGTGCTTTGGTAGGCTGCTCCCCTCGCAGCAAATTCCCATTCGGTTTCTGTGGGCAGCCGGTATCCTTTTTTTGTCTGGTTTACAACAGGGATGATGCGTGCTTTTAGGTCTTCCTTGGTATAAATGTTTTTACATTCTGAGTCGGAATAGTAAACGCAGTCTGATTTTTTCATCGTGCGCTCTGTAAGAAGGTTGCAAAATACAATTCCTTCAAACCAAGTGACTGTTTCCACTGGGCGGAGAAGGGGATTTTCGTCTGGACAGTCGGAAAAATATTTTTCTCCAAGGTTTTCCTTCTTAAAAAGGGCTGGATTGTAGCCCATGATTTTTTTAAAGAGTTCCTGTGTAACAGGATACTGCGCCATGGCAAAGGGACTTAGCGTAATTTTTCTTTTGCCTGTAAAAAGTCCGCGGAAGGTTTTGTCCTTTTGTTCTGGAACAATTGAATTCCAGTTTGTGTCGTCACTTGTACTTATGGTAACTTTTTTTCGCGGTGGAATGACTACAACTTCGCTGGTCTTGGAAAATTCCTTTGCGTCAATAATGATGTTGCCCCTTGCGGATGAACCTGGTGTGCAAGTCTTTCTAAAGTTCATCATTGCAATAAAACCTGCAAGAAGAACAAATATGGTTACGACTAATATTTTTTTTCTGTGCTTTTCCATTTGCACCTCTTTTTTATTTTATATGATTGTACTGGTGCTGTAAAGAATATTTTGTGTGGTTATTTTGTAAGGTGCAAAGGCTATCTAAAAAATAATCCGTAGCAACTTGTTTTGCATGTGAATACGGATGTATTTTGTGCAGAGGTGGCAGGGGGCGTTGCGGGGGTGTCCCCCGCAGAAGGGGTAGCGGAAGACGCGACAAAGCGCAAGCGACTCGTGGCTGGAGCGAGGGGAAGGCTTTCCCCCTTGTATTTGACGTAATGGAATGGTCATGGAATGAAAAAAGGTCTTTCAATAAAAGCAATTGTGGGGTATAATGGAAGATAGCATTTGTTGAATCTTGCGAAAGGAGATTTGCATGAATAGAAAGGGTAATAATGGCGGTAAGTCCAAAAAGGTGGGCGTCATAAAAAATATAACTCCTCGAAGAATTTACATGACTCTGGGCTTCGTGTTTTTTATCTTCTTATATTTTATTGCAACGGCATTTGTTTCCAGGGCAATACATTCGCAGGGCACCATTTCTATTTTTGGCAGCAAGATGCCGGTTTTTGCTTTTGCCGGTGTTTTTTCGGCCCTTGCAAACCTTAGCATTATCCTGTTGGTTTTTATTTTTGGAAAGATTGGCTTTGTAACCGCCCTTGTAATTCTTCTTGGGCAGTTTCCTTTTATTTTCTTTCACATGATTGGGCGCTACAACGCAGGCTCTTTTTCCGGTATGTTCATCAATATACTGACCATTGTTGCCATATCAATCATCTATATAAACAACAGCAGGATTAAGAAGTACCAGGAGCACATTAGGCAGCAGATTGTTAGCGATCCGCTTACGGGTCTTCCCAGCCGCTTTGCATGCAGCGAGACCATGAACCGCTACATAAAGAACAGCGAAAAGTTTGTGATTGTTTCCGTGGACATGAACAACCTAAAGGCCATAAACGACACTATGGGCTACGAAGTTGGAGACAAGGTTCTGATGGAGCTTGCAAGCCGCCTGTCTTCCATAACGGAATTTAGGTCGGAGTCCAAGCGCGATTTTTTGGCACGTCTTGGTGGCGGTGAATTCTGCCTTCTTTTGCGTGACTATGAGGATGACAATGATATTGTAGAAATAATCCGTCTGTACGAGGCGGAGATAAAGCGCAAGATTACGATTGACGGTTACGACTATTTTATGACCGCAAACTTTGGCTATGCGGAATACTATCTTGATGCGGACAACGAGAGTTCCCTCTATTCTAGCGCGGATGCAGCCCTGCACGAGATAAAGCGTTCCGGTGGGGAAAGCAACATCCTTCACTACAGCAAGGAGCTTCTTAAGACTGCCAGGTTCCTTGAGATGGAAAGGAAGATTAGGGCTGCCCTTCAGGACGATTCATTTTTGTTCTATTTGCAGCCCCAGTTTGACATGTCCCACAGGCTGCGTGGTTTTGAGGCTCTTGCTCGTCTTAAGGACAAGGACGGCTCTTTTATAAGCCCTGCTGAATTTGTTCCTGTTGCGGAAGAGGCAGGTATTATTGACCGCATAGACATCCAGATTTTTAGAAAGGCGGCATGCTTTTTGGGGAAGCTTGTAAAGAAAAATTCTTCTGACCTTATTCTTTGCACCAACATTTCTGTAAAGCACTTGATGAAGAATAATTTTATAGAAGAGATTCAGGCGGTTTTGGAGCAGAGTTCGCTTCCTCCAAAAAACGTGGAGATAGAGATTACCGAATCAATCATGATTGAGTCTGCGGAAAAGGCCCGCCAGTGCATAGACAAGATAAGGAGCATGGGGATGAAGGTTGCCATTGACGACTTTGGCACGGGCTATTCTTCCCTTAGCTACCTGAACAAATTCCCGGTGAATATCTTGAAGATAGACAAGTCTTTTATAGACCAGATAGATTCAAGCGAGTCCTCCCAAAAATATATCGAGGCAATTATTTCTATTGGCCACATTCTGAATCTGGAAGTTGTTTCTGAGGGTGTAGAAACGGACGGCCAGCTGGAAAAGCTTAAGTCTATTGGTTGCGACTATATTCAGGGCTACATCTGGGGTAAGCCAATGCCACCGGATGATGCGGGCAAATTGTTGTGATTTGAGTTGATGATTTGCAAAATTTTTATCTTTCCCCTGTTGACATTTATCTGTAAAAAGTGCTAAAATAATTCTATTATGAGAAACATAACCCGTTGGGCGCAGAAAATCAATAATTCCTCGTTGGCATACCTCTATTATGGCTTTTATTGGTTCTCATTTTCCTTTACAGGATTGCGCTGTATGCGGAAGGCATAGTGCCTGTTGATTGTGTTTGCTTTTTGGGTGAATAACAAGGACCTTCCGCAAAGGAGGGTTCTTTTTTTTTGGCTTACGGCTTTTGACTTGTGGAAAGGCCTACCGCGAATGTCTGGCAAAGCCGTAAGGTAAGCTGTTTATAATTATAGGAGTATAGATTATGATTATCGTATTAAAGAAGAACACTGCAAAGTCAGACGTTGATTCATTTGTGAGCGACGTTAAGAAAATGGGGCTTGACGTTCACATTTCAACAGGTGTGGACAAAACCGTCATTGGTCTTTTGGGAGACACATCCAAGCTTGACCCGGAAGATTTTCTTGCAAAGGATATCGTTGAATCTGCAGAGCGTGTTTCTGCCCCCTACAAGATGGCAAGCCGCAGCTTTCATCCGCAGAACACTGTTGTTACGATTGGCGGCGGTCAGAGCGGGGTAAATTCCTGCACTATTGGCGACGGAAAAACTGTACCGCTTATTGCAGGCCCTTGTTCCGTTGAATCCGAGCAGCAGATTATGGATGCGGCCCGCGCTGTAAAAAAGGCAGGTGCAAGAATCTTGCGCGGTGGTGCATACAAGCCCCGCACTTCTCCATACAGCTTCCAGGGCATGGGGGTTGAAGGTCTAAAGCTTCTTTCTGCCGCAAAGAAAGAGACCGGTCTTCCTGTTTGCACAGAGCTTATGGCAATTTCTGAGCTAAAGTATTTTGACGACGTTGACCTGATTCAGATTGGTGCCCGCAATTTCCAGAACTTTGACCTTCTAAAGGAACTTGGCAAGTGTGGAAAGCCTGTTCTTCTAAAGCGCGGTCTTTCCGGTACAATCACAGAGCTTTTGATGAGCGCAGAATATATCATGGCAAACGGAAACGAAAACGTGATTCTTTGCGAAAGGGGAATCCGTACCTACGACAACTACACCCGCAACTGCCTTGACCTTAGCGCGGTTCCATACCTGCACAAGGTTAGCCACCTTCCTGTTGTAATTGACCCCAGCCATGCCTGTGGTATCCGCTGGATGGTTGGTGAGCTTGCAAAGGCTGCAATTGCAATTGGCGCAGACGGCCTTGAAATTGAAGTTCACTGTGATCCGTCTAAGGCTCTTAGCGATGCTTCCCAGCAGCTTACTCCTGCCCAGTTTGAAGAGCTTACGGTAAAGCTTGGAAAGATTGCAGCGGTTGATGACAGGTCTATTTAGGACGTAGTCCTACTTGCTCTACTTCCAACAAGAAGCGCCATGGAGGGCGCGTCATATCTTGGCAAGGAGGCCATTTTTTACGAGCTTTGCGGGGTTCCGGCATTCGCCTTCATTGCTGGCTTGGTGCCAGCAACCCGCCTTTGGCGGGCCCCTCCAATCCCTGCCGTGCCTACTTTTTTAGCAGGCATGTTTTTTGCTAACTGCTAGTTTGTTGCGCGGATTGCTTCGATTATGCTCATGTATTTTTGTCCGTGCTTTTCATAAACAGGAGCCATTGCTTTTTGAAATTCTTCGTAGGCCTTTGGCGTAAGCTGGATTACCTTGCAACCGTTCTGCCTTGAAATTTGTTCAGAAGCAGCTTCCTTTTCTCTCCACTTTTGAATTTCAAATTCCTGTGTCTGCTTTGCAACGCTTTTGATTATTTCCACATCCTTGGGATCCAGCCTGTTCAAAACCTTTTTTGAGGCAATGAGAATTTCTGGAACGCGGGTGTGGGAGTCCAAGATAAAATAGGGGGCAATGCTGTAGTCGCCGTTGCTTTCGTAAGACGGAAAATTGTTTTCCGCACCGTCAATAATGTCGTTCATTATTGCACCGCGGATTTCTGTCATGTTAAGGCCAACGACTCCTTTTGCGCCAAGAGCCTCGCACATGTCCAGCATAAGTTGGCTGTTTTGAACGCGGATTCTTAACCCCTTCATGTCGCTTACAGAATTAACCGGTTTTGTTACGTAAAAGTTTCTTGATCCTGCATCGTAATAGCAAAGTCCAACTAGGTCTTTGCTTGTGCGCTCAATTTCCGAAAGAATTTCCTGTCCTATGCTGCCGTTCAAAACATTCCACATGTGCTCGGAGCTTTTGTAAATATATGGAAACTGAATTGCATTGATTTTGTCTACATAAGGTGCTACGGAAGATGCGGAGACTCTTGTAAAAGCCAGGTCACCGTTTTTTAAGCCTTCTATGGCATCGCCTTCATTCTGGGCAAGCGCACCGCCTTCCCTTACTTCTATTACGACCCTGCCTTCTGTCTGCTCTTTCACCAGGCGGGCAAATTCCTCGTCGGCAAGAGCCGTGGGGTAGCCTGCACCGTGGTTTTCTGAAAGGCGCAGAGTTACAGGATGCTTTTTAATTGTGGCAGAATTTTTATCCGTGCAGGAAACAAAAATTGCGGCGGAAAAAGTAATTGCAAATGCTATGCTTGATAATCTTTTCATACAGGCTTCCTCTTGCTATTCGGTTTTAAACAGGTCAATCTGATTACCGATTTTTATGATTGCGTTCTGAACATCGCTTGAAATTTCTGACAGGGCTGCACCAGTCTGGTTGATTTTGCTGGCACCATGAGCCATCTCGTCCATTCCGCTTTGCATGCTCTGTGTTGAGTCCTGCAGCGACTGAATCTCTTCCTTGATTTTTTCGTTGCGCTGGGACATCTCCTTTGATGCAGTCTGAACCTTTTGTGCGCTTTCGCTCATGTTTGTAAGGGATGCACTGATCTGCTTTGAGCCTTCATTCTGTTCTTCCATTGCGGAGCGGATTTGGCTTACAAGCTGGTCCGTTTCTTTGATTTTTTCTGCCACTTCGTTAAGAGCCTTGCTTGCTTCGTCAGATGAAGTTACAACTTCCGTGATGGAGTTCTTTATGTTGTTAAGCTCTTCTCCGATTCTCTTTGACTGGATGGATGACGTTTCTGAAAGCTTACGGATTTCGTCTGCAACTACGGCAAAACCCTTTCCTGCCTCTCCTGCGTGGGCAGCTTCAATTGCGGCATTCATGGCAAGCAGGTTTGTCTGTTCTGCAATGTTTGATATTGCGGCGTTTGCTTCCTGAAGCATTTGTGACTGGCTTTCTATTTGGTTAATCCTTTCGTTTACAAGCTGCTGCTTCTTAAATCCTGTCTCTGAATTTTCTTCCAGCAGTTTAAATGATTCCGTCATTTTTTCCACGGACTTGTTTACGTAGGCAATGTTTCCAATCATTTCTTTTACGGCAGCGGCTGCTTCTGTTACGCCGGATGTCTGGTTGTCTACAAGTATGTCCAGGTTTGTGATGTTGTCCGAAATGTCTTTTACGGATGTAGAAGTCATTGCAACGCTTTCTGACTGGGAGGTGATTTGGTTGTGTATGCCGTCTATGTTTGCAATGATTTGTGTGATTGCGCTTGCGGCATCCTGTGTTCCAAGCGAAAGTTTCTGGCCGGATTCTCCAAGTTCGCCCTTTGTTCCCTTTACCTCGCTCATGATTTCCTGCAGTTTGTCCAGGAAGAGGTCAAAGTGGATTATGAGGTCGCCAATTTCGTCCCTAAGGAAGAGTTTGCAGCGTTTGGTAAGGTCTGCGTCTCCTGTTTCCAATTCCTTAAGGAAGTTTGTTACGTTGTAAATGCGGATCATAAGCCAATGGACGAACCTGTAGCAGAAGAATCCAAAGAGAAGGACTACGATGATTGCGCATGGAATTACGATTTTCATCGTGTGGTTCTTGACTGAGTCTACTATGCTCATGCTGCGGGCAATAAAGGCCATGCCGGAGATGACGCCGTTGCTTGATTCAAGCGGTATATAGACGGACATGTATTTGTTGCCCTTTATTTCATTGTAGCCGTGGTATTCGTTTCCGTCTTTTAGGACGATCTTTTCTATTTCTGCATTGTCCAGTTTTGTTCCAATGAGGTTTTCGCCCATCGTTGTTTTGACTCTTGTGCTTCCATTAAAGATTGTGCATTCTGCACCGTAGGAGTTTTGCACCTGATCAATAAGAAAGTCATTGGTGAACGAATATGCGGCAACTACAATACCGACAATTTTTCCTTTGTTGCGGACTGGAGCCGTTGCAATCATTGAATAGCCAATATCGCCTATTTCATCGTAGGAGTAGCCTGCAATTCCCCTTATTGCTGACTGAACGGAACTAATGGAAGATATATCCTTTCCCTTTGCTACGCCTTCCCCGCATATGACACTTCCCTTTGCATCTGTAAAAGCCAGAAGCTCAACGTCCAGCGTTCCGTTTGACCAGTTTATGATTGTGTTGAGCCCAAAGCTGTCTTTTGCCTGAACCATGTTTGAAATGTCGGGGCGGTTTGAAAGCAGCATTACGTCTGCTTCCAAGGTTGCCCTCCAGTCCTTTAAGGTCATATCCATGCCCTGGGAGAATTTTGTAAGGTCGTTGTTGGTTGATTCCCTCATACCGTCTGAGAAGATTTTTAGCGAAAGTGCAGTTACACCGGCTACGCTAAAAACGACGGCACAAATAATTGCCGACAAAAGCTTTACGACGATTGGAATGTCCCTTTTGCTGCTTGTGTCAAACCTGTCTAATTCCTTGATAGCCATAAGAAAATCCTTTGGAGTTGTGTTGTTTGTAATATGATTAAACCGGTCGAAAACTGGAGCTTTCGACTTTGCACGATTATACACCAAATTTAATGTTTGTTCAATTTATTTGTTTGGAGTTTTTTTACATATTTAATATTATGGGGTCCATAAGAAAATGGATGGTAGAGCATGGAAGGGTACCGTACTAAAGACGACCGTCCTATGAACTACCATCCAGGTTTTTATCCTTTTTCTCCTGCCTTAAAGTTGTAGACTGGGCGGATGATTTTTTCTATTTGAACAGAAGGCTCCAGTGCATGCTCTATTTCTTGAATTGGCCGGTATGCAAAGGGGGCTTCGTCCAAAGTTCCCTTTTCTATGCAGGATGAATATATGCCCTTCATTTCTTTTTTGAAGGCGCTTACCGTAAAATTCTTTTTTACGTCGTCCCTTTTAAAAATCCTTCCTGAACCGTGGGGTGCGGAAAAATTCCATTCGGCGTTTCCCTTGCCAAGTCCTATTATGGCTCCCTCCTTCATGTTTGCTGGTATGACAACTCGCTGGTCTTTTTTTGCGGAGATTGCCCCTTTCCTTAGGATTGGGATGCTTTGGGAAAAATCCACGTAGTTGTGGACGCTTTCAAAGATGTCTTCTGTTTTCCACTTCATGCCCTTGCAAATGTCGCTTATGATTGCCATCCTGTTTTGCCTTGCAAAGTCCTGGGCAATTTTTAGGTCTTCAAGGTAGGACTGCATTAGGCTTCCTTCCAGATAGGTTAGCTCGTAGGGGACTTCCCTTCCTTTTTGCAAAAGCTGCCTGTGGCCGGCGTTTTGGAACCAGGTGGAAAGTTCCGCTCCAAGGCTTCTGCTTCCCGAATGGACCATAAGGTAAAAGCCTCCTTCTGAGTCTGTGTCTACTTCTATAAAATGGTTTCCCCCGCCAAGAGTGCCAAGGCTTAGGAGGACTGCATCTTTTTGCAGGTGGCTGTAGCAGTCTAGCTTTTTTAGGTCAATGGATGCGGCAAAGCGGTGGGCTTTTTTTCGCCTTTCAAAGCCGCTTGGTATTGAGCCACGGATTACGCTGTCTAGCCTTTGCCATTCCTTTCTTACTCCTGCAATTTTTGCAACTGTAACTCCGCAGCCAATGTCTAGTCCCAAAAGCTGGGGCATGACTGTTTTGCCTAGCGTCATCGTAAGGCCTATGGTGCAGACTTTTCCGGGGTGAACGTCCGGCATTACGCGGATTGTGCTTTCGGAAGAAACTTCGTTGTTGCAAAGGTTTTCCAGCTGAACCCTTGCGTACTTGTCCAGTGCCGTCTGGGGATTGTCTGTTGTAAAGACAGTGGCAGATGAATATTTACCGTTAATTTTTACGGACATAAAATTCCTTTTGTGTGTTAGGGTTAGATTTGATTTTAAAAGGCGGGATGTCCGTGTTTTGCTTGTGCTTTGCTTTTTGCGTGAGCTTAGCGTTCTGTGTGCAAAAGGACAAGCCCGTCCGTCTTGTTTGCATTATTGAATTGTGTCATGGCTGTCCTCCTTGGAATTAAATTTAAGTAGACTATAGCGGATGGGATTTTTTTTGTCAACAGATTTTTTTGAGAGTATTTTTGTAGCGTGAGGTCTGGTATGCGGTCGTGGTGCTTAAAGGTGATTTGTAAGGTGCGCGGTAATAGGGGCGGCGGCATTATGTGCAGTCCCATGTATAGAACACTTTGGAAAAGTCGCATCTTTTTAGGGCTTCCGAGTTCATAAGGAAATTTGCACAGCCCATGTCTCCCCAGCACATGATTTTTCCGTCTGCGCTTAAGGAGTCAAGGTGGAGAAGTAGGGTGTCAAAGTAGGCGGCTTCTTCTTTTGGCATGTAGCTTCTAACGTCATACTGAACGAATGATGGATAGCCAAGCATGTAGTTTTCTGTTTCTTCCAGCATCTTGTAAACTTCCGCTGCATATATGTTCATATCTTCTGAACCAAGCAAGTCGTAAATGCTTCCTTCAAAATCTTTTCCGGTGATTTCTTTTGCGGCATCTTTTACAAGTTGGTCCATTTTGTAATCGTCGCTTTTTATGTAGGACGGTGACAGTGAGAATTCTAGTGCCGTGCTTTTAAGGATGGGGCTTTCTGCATATTCGCTTTTTGGAGCCACAATTTCTTTGATTTGGTCAGCGGAAAGTCCTTCTTCTGCTTGCTTGTGGAAAACGATGCGCCAGTTTTTTTGTTCCGTGGGTGCTTCCCAGTTCATTCCGTAGGCGTCGCCTTCAGAGGGTGAGATAAAGAACTGGAGGATTCCGCTTTGGGGAAGCAAGCCGCAGCTTTCTTTGCATTCGCCTAGGTTAAGCTGGCAAAGGAGGTGCATTTTCTTTCCCCCTTCGTCGGTTGGGTACTCTTTTGCAGATGGCCAGTAGGGTATTCCTCCTATTTTGGAAGAGGTAAGGCCTGGTACTGTGTCTGGCTTGGGTTTTAAAAGCAATGCGCTTTTGCAGGCATGTTCTTGTATGTATTGTTTTAATGCGGAGACACCTTCTTCCGTTGCAAAGGGGGAGTTTTTGATTTTGAGCAGCTTTAGAAAAAATTCTGCCCCCAAATAGTAGCTTGGGATTGAAAAGTTTTTGCCGCAAAAATTAAGGTTTGTTTTGCAAAAAGAAAAGCTTGTGGAACTTAGATCTGAGAATTCGAATGTGTACTTTTTAAAATATTTTCTTAGGATGACCTTTCTTTTTGTTGCATGGGCAATGGGGGCGTTGTTTTGGTAGAGCAAAAAGAGTCCTGTGGCGGCAAGGGCAAAAAAGAGCAAAGAGGAAATGTATTCTTTGTCTAAGAAAGAGAGGAAGCAAAATGTCCCGAATAAAAGTAAGTCTATGGCAAAGACGGTGTTTTCTATTAGCGTTGCAGGGTTAAGTGGATTGTTTCTTACCGTTACGTAATATTCTTCTTTCAAAAAATTCTCCTTGCAAATGCCTTATGATTTTACAAGGGAATGGTTTTTAGCGCAAGAAGCTTGGCTTTAAGGCGTAAAGCAAATAGAGCCTAGCCCCGATTGGAGTGGGCACGAAGTGCGTGCGCAGCACCGCGCCCGTAAGGGGGCAAGCCACGGAAAGCGGGGAATGCAAAGGAGCTGACCGGACACGGAGTGCCGGGCACAGTTAAAA
>DFJV01000017.1 GCA_002373205.1 Treponema sp. UBA3662 | reverse complement strand
GAAGAAATTAAATATTTTTCAATGTCTGTTTCGAACTGTTTTTCGTTGTCTGGCATCTCACACACTCCTTTTTCCTGTGACCACTTCAAAAATGAGTGACTTCTTGTATTCCGTCAAATCTGCGATGAGCGATTCTTTTTCGGTGATAAGGCTGTCGATTTGAGCACATTTTGAATCAAGCATTTTTGCGATGGATTCTTGTTCGTGGAGAGGTGGGATTGCAACTAACATATTTTTTATGAAATCAATATTAGCACGAGGCATTTTTGTTCCATAAGTTGATGAATCAACTATTTTAATGAACCCATCTGATAAAAAATAATACTTAAAGAACGATGGACACCCTTCAAAGTCATAAAAAACAGCAAACTCGCCTGAGCAACAACAAAGCTCATTAACTTTATATACTTTCGCCAAATATGGGCGTAATTTACCAAAGACAACATCGTTTTTTTTGCAAATTAATGATTGTGATATATCGTATTCATTTTCTGTTTCGATAAATCGTCCACTCTGACTCTCAATATTCTCTAGTGCAAAATAATTTAATATTCCATAATCAGAAGTATATTTCTGAATACGATTTCTTGAAGCAAATTTTAATCTCTTTACTTCCCATTCTGCCGGTATTTCTCCAATCCACTCAATGCCGCTGTCTTTCTTTTTGCAGTTCAAGTTTTTGCCTGTTACCGCTTCAAAGATTACGGACTGTTTCCAAGCCTTGTATTCTTCTATGGATTTTTTTGATTCTTCGATTATGGAATCAATCTGCGCGCACTTTGAATCGAGATATTCGGCTATACGTTGTTGAGTTGCTTTTGGCGGAAGAGGAACTTTTATCGATTTAAATTCAGACGAGTATGTCCTCCATCTCATCTGCATAATTCCACGACCTTCTGTATAACATTTTCCATTGAATTGTGGAGTTCTGAAAAGGTAATGATAATATTTCGGCAAAATTGTATTTAAATCATTTGGAGCATAAACATCATAAGCAGGACTAGTTACTCCGTCAAAATCAGAAATTCCCAATGCGCCCATCCAACAGAGGATAATATTTACAACTAAATCATTTTTGTAGACATGCTTGTAGCCGTCTGCATTTTGCGCTTTGTTTCCTGTTGTTTGTTCAATATCGCTATGTTGAAGAACGCCTTTGTCTGTGTAAACCGAAATCAGATTGACTTCTGAAAGGGGCTTATAGTTTCTTTCATCGCGCAGAGAAAACAAATATCTTATTTGTCGTGTTTTCCAATCATCAGGGATTTCCCCAATCCAATCTATTCCGCTCTGCTTCATTTATTATTACCTTGCAAAGATTCCACTTTGCTTTCAAGCTCGTCAAAATCAGCCTTTTGCTTTTCGATTCTAGCGTTGTTGAATTTTTCGTATTCTGCATAAGCTTTCTGTTTTGCTTTTTCTGCGGAAACGGTCCCTGCATTATCTAGGACATTTCGCCCATAAAACTTCAAAAATTCATTCAATTTGTTTTCCCAGTCTGCCATGTGCATTGGAACACGCTGTTTTGCCATATCTTCCGCATAATCCAGATACATTACAACAATACGGTTTAAAGCTTCGACTTCATCTTTTGAAAGATAATTCTTAGCAATGTCTACATCACCTTTGCGAACAACCGCACCCTTCCAGCTAGTCAAGCCCATGTTGTCTTTTGTTGCATCGGCGCGACTGTCTATTATTTCTGCGGCAGTATGAGAATGAACGCTATAATGCATTTTATTTTGAACCGTTTTGAAAAATAGCTTTGTTTGTTTATCATCCTTGTCGTAATCTATACTTGTGGCATAAATTGCTTTTACTTTTTCATAAAAACGCTGTTCACTGGCGCGAATGTCTTTAATTCGCTCAAGGAGTTCGTCAAAATAATCATCGCCAAACTGCTTTGGACTTTTTAAACGCTCATCGTTCAGGACAAAACCTTTTTGCGTATATTCATGAATTAAACTTGTTGCCCAGTTCCTAAAATGAATGCCTACATGAGTGCGTACTCTATAGCCAATGGCAAGTATCATTTCAAAACTATAATGTTTTGTATGTCTTTTTATCTGTCTTTTTCCTTCAGTTTGAACTTGTAAGTATTCCTTACAAGTTCGATTTTCATCAAGCTCGCCATCTTCATAGATATGTTTTATATGCTGGGTGATGTTCTGAGGCTTTGTTTGATATAACTCCGCTATAGAAGCTTGCGTCATCCAGATATTGCCGTCCTGAAAAAGAACATCAACCTTTGTATCGCCTTTTTCGTTCTGGTATATCATTAAGCTGCCATTATTATTTAATTCGCCGTTCATTTTTGCCCCTTATTTGTCCCCAAAGAGATTATGAAGTTTTTCCATAAGGCTCTTTTCGTGCGCTTCTATACGGGCGGCAATGTCGTCGGCTTTTTCAAGCTGTTTGTATTCGTAGAAGGTTCTGGTAAAAGGTATCTCGTAGCCAATCTTTGTTTTAGACTTGTCAATCCAGGCGTCTTTATTGTATGGCAGGACTTCACGCTCAAAATATTTGTCTATGTCTTGGTCAAGCGGAACATTTTCAAAGTCACGCTTGTCACTGTCTGGCTGAACATTACCCTTTTTGTCTTTAACAGGCTTTCCCTTTTCATCAAGCAGAGGACTTTCTACCGTGATTTTATTGTAGCCCAAATCCACACTGTCCAAGACTTTTGACTTGCAGATTATTTTTGCACCGCTTTCGGAAGTTTTTTTATAGACTTTATTTTTTGCATAGTCATCGTAGGCTTTTACAATAAGATTGCGGCATTCGTTTGTTATGTCAACCCTTTTGTTGCCTATGTTTTTTCTACGGCTTTCATAACAATTCGAGGCATCTATCAGCTGAACTTTGCCAACTCTCTTTTCCTCTTTGTCTTTTGTGATAATCCAAATGTATGTCGCAATTCCTGTGTTGTAAAAAGAATCATTCGGAAGCTGAACGATAGCGTCAAGCCAGTCATTTTCGATTAAGTAACGGCGGATTTCACTCTGTCCGCTTCCTGCATCTCCGGAGAAAAGGCTTGAACCGTTTTGAATGATAGCCATTCGTCCGCCCGCAACGCTTGCTCGCGTATGCGTATTTTCGTTCGGGTCTTTGAGTTTAGCAACGCCATTAAGCATGAATAAAAGCTGTCCGTCACTTTTTGGCGGGAGCCCTACGCCGAAACGGCCGGCAGAGCCCTTTTTGTTTTCTTTTTCAATGTCATCAGCTTCCTTTTTCCAGTCAATTCCAAAAGGAGGATTAGAAATAATATAATCAAACTTATAGCCAGTAAACTTATCGTCATTCAAAGTATCACCAAACTGCATATTGTTTGGGTCTCCTCCACGAATCAGCATATCTGCTTTTGCAATTCCAAAAGTAAAGGGATTGAATTCCTGTCCAAAACTTGTAACAACCGCTTCTTTGTCAAACTGCTTTAAGCGTTCTTCCATACAGGTAAGCATCTGGCTTGTGCCCATAGTCATATCGTAAACGGTCTTGTTGATTCCGTCAGAGGTAAAGGCATTTTTGTCGCTGTTCACAAGAAGGTCGCACATAAGGTAGATGATGTCGCGGCTGGTAAAGTGCGCTCCGGCTTCTTCGTCATAACTTTCTGAAAAACGCTGAACAAGATTTTCAAAGATGTAGCCCATGTCAACGGCACTAATTTTCTCCGGGCTCATATCGGCTTTTGTGGAATTAAAATCGCTTATAACTTGATAAAGAACTTTTCCTTCTTTCATTGTCTTTATCTGGTCTTCAAACTTCATACGGTGAAGAATGTCTTTTACATTGTCAGAAAAGCCGTTTAAATAATCTTCAAAGTTATCTGCAATATTCGCGCTGTCCGCAAGAAGAGTTTCAAATGTAAAACGGCTTGTATTGTAAAACTGGTAGCCCGATGCCTTTGTAAGAAAACCATCTTTAACCTGCAAATCCTTTACTTTTTCTGCCATTTTAAGAACCTTTGCATGGCTTGGCAGAAGGCAGTCGTGAAAACGTTTAATAATGCACATAGGCAAAATAACAAGGCCGTATTCATGCGGCTTGTAAAGACCAACAAGCGTATTAGCTACATTCCATATTAATGCCGCTTTTTCCTGGATATTGTTTCCAACAGTTTTAATAAGTGCATCGTTATTTGGCATTTGCTTTTTTCTACTCCTCTCTACTCCTTCCAAGGAAAGAAGAAGGACTTAAAGTTCCGGGGTCCAAGCGTTTTTTTGTCCGTCCGCAAAAGTTCATCCCAGGGAACCTCCTTGCGTTCCTCGCGGGACATTCCGGGGTTTACTTCGTACCAGTCGTACTTGTAGAGCAGCAGGCGGAGCGCGTTGGTGTTGCAGAGCATCATTCCGTTAAAGCTGCAAATCATTCCGATGGAAAAAATGGAAATCACGATATTCAAAAGTCCTACCAGCCCCATCTTAATCGTAAGGGCCGTGTTGTCAAAAAAGAGGATGTAGGATTTTTTTAGGCACTTGGAAAAATTGTTGCCCATAAGATTTCTGATTGGGATGAACCACTGCAGGGCAAGAACCGTTACCAACACTGCCCAGAAAATTACGATTAAAAGAACAAGGCCAATAACCGTTCCTTCAGAGCCGTCAGAAGGAATCCACATGTTAAAATAAAAGGGAATGCTTATAAAAGAAACCGCCGCAACAAGGAATGCAAAAAGACCAAACTGAAAGCCAATTTTTATGCTGGGAACAATATTATCCGCAAACTTGACCAATTTAGCGCTGCCAAAATTTGCAACATCTGCCGCATTCTTTCCCTCCGCAAAAACAAGCACGCTAAGGATGCAGCTTCCGGCAAGGGCTATAAAGAAAACAACAAGCAGCCTGTAATTTTGGGCAACAAGAGGCGACCTTGAAAAAAACAGAAAAAGAAAGGCAAATAAAAAGGCAATGACCAAATCGATTACATTTACAATAAAAAAATGAAAAAAGTTATCCCACAAATCACAAAAATTTTTTTTAAACCAAAAACCAAACATTCTTTTATTTTATCCTATCGTATTTATTTTTTCAACCGCATTTTTTTCTATAGTAGACCAAAGGCAAAATTAGTTTTATAATAAACTATATGGAATACTCTACAGATTTTGTGCTGGCGCTAATTTCACGCATTCACACCAAGAGCGCGGAATTTACAAACTCGCGCCTGCCCCAGGAAAACGGGCTTGTGTCTTCCCACGGCTTTATACTTTTCCAGCTGGCAGAAAAAGAAAAACTCACCATGAAGGATATAGCCTCCATAATAAACCGCGACAAGTCTACCACAACGGTGCTTATAAAAAAACTTTTGGACAAGGGGCTTGTAAAGCAGGAAAGCTCCAGCGACGACAAGCGCATAAAATACATAACGCTAACTGCAAAAGGCAAAAAGCTAAACTCGCTTACATCATCAATTTCCAGGGAACTGCTTGACGTATGCTACCAGGGCTTTTCTCAGCAGGAAAAGGAGACGCTTCTTTCCCTTCTTTGCAGGCTGAACGGCAACATAGAGAATTCGCTAAAAGCCACCCTAAAAGCCACTTCTTGACTTTAGTTTTACATAAAACTATATTTGTATTCGAGGTGTAAAAAAATGAAATTCAAAACAAATACAAAAAACTCAATATATGCATTCATGATGGCAAGCGTAATTGCAGCCACGGCACTTTTCCCCTCTTGCTCAAAAAAGGAAGGTGCAAAAAAAGACATATCGGTTGCGGTATTCATTCCGGGAATAATTGCAGACTCGCCAACATACGCCCACGTTGCAGAAGGAGTAACGCAGGCGGTAGACAATTTTAACTCCAATAATGGGGATTCAAAATCAGCGAATGGCGGCAGGGCAAAGCTTTACGTTATGGAAGCTGGAACAAACCAGGCTGAATGGAGCACAAAGCTAACAGCACTTGCAGCAGAAGGGTGCTACGATGTAATCATTTCGTCAAACCCTTCAATGCCGGCATTGGCTTCCCCAATAGCAAAGCAGTTCCCAGAACAAAAATTCATTTTTTTGGATGCGGCACTTGAAGAAGGAAGCAAGGAAGAGCAAATCTACTGCATAAGCTACAACCAGAGAGACCAGGCTTATGTCTCAGGCTACATTGCGGGTCTTTACAGCAGCACAAACAAGGTGGGGCTAATTGCGGCTCAGGAATACCCCATTATGAACAATATACTCTACCCCTACTTTGCTCGTGGCGCACAGGATGCAAACCCAAAGACGGAATCCTTCTTTAGCATAGTGGGCAACTGGTACGATGCATCAAAGGGAGCGGAGCTTTGCCAGGCACTCAGCGACAAGGGTGTAGACGTTGTACTTCCAATTTGCGGAGGTGCTTCCCAGGGGGTAATTTCTGCGGCAAAAGAAAAAAACATGCACATTGTCTGGTTTGATGAAAACGGATTCAAAAAGGCACCGGGAACAATAATCTCTTGCTGCATGACAGACCAGGCAAAAGCTGCAAGAGAAGTTACCACGCTTTTTTTAACAGGAGACATTTCCTGGGGAACAACAAAAACAGTCGGCATGGCTGACGGCTACGTGCAATACTTCCACGATGATCCCGAATACATAAAGGCTGTTGACGGAAAAATCCGGGCCAAGATGGATATCCTTGTAGAACTCCTAAAGTCAGGCGCACTTGATTTGGGAGAAAGCGCAGACGAAGTTGAAATGCCCCAGATTTAATCATGGAAATACGGTTAGAGAACGTAAGCAAGGACTATCCCTTTAAGACTGCACTATGCAAAGTAAGCGTAACATTCGCAGCGGGAAAGATTCATGCCCTTCTTGGCGAAAATGGGGCGGGAAAGTCAACTCTTGCAAAAATAATCTCCGGCAGGATAAAAATGTCGGAGGGAAAGCTCTTTCTTGACGGCTTGGAAAGTTATTTTTCTTCTCCAAAGGATGCGCTAAAAAAAGGCATAGCGGAAGTTCAGCAAAGGCCACTGCTTTCGTTTTCTCTTACCGCAAGGCAGAACATTCTTCTTTCTTGCAAAAGTTTTTCTTCCTATGGAAGCAGACTCTTCAACACACGTCTTCTTGAACTAAAGGAAAAATGGGCACCCAAGCTTAGCCTTGACCAAAAGATAAAAGACACAGGCGGTGCAGTGCATTTTTACACGGGGCTTTTGTGCGCACTAATGCAAGACTTCAACTGCCTTATCCTTGACGAACCTTCATCTTTTTTGACTCCAGAAGAAAGAAAGTCGCTGTTTTTACACCTCCGCGAAGAAGCCCAGTGCGGAAAAACCATAATACTCATTACCCACAGCAAGACGGAAGCTCTAAACTATTCCGACACCATAACCCTTTTGCAAAAGGGAAAACTTGCAGGATTCTTTCCCAACCCCAAGCTCTATACAAGTAAACCGTCACCACTTACAGACGCTGGCAACAAAAGAATAAGTGCAGATGGCTCTTCCAAAGAAAGCAAGCCCTGCATACGTTTTACAAATGCATCCTGCATTCCTGCAAGGCAGCCTGCGGTAAGGGGCATAACGCTATGCGCAAACTACGGAGAAATTACAGCCGTGGCATCTTCCAACGAAGCTTCCTTTGTTACCTTTGAAAATTTTATTACTGGAATGTCAAAGGCAAAATGTGGCGGCAGAGTGGAGTTTGCAGAAAAAGAATTCAGCGCAAAAAAATACAGCACCACTTTCCTTCGCAAAAACAAGGTTGCCATAGTTTCTTCCAACAAGACATTCCGCGCTTCAAACCCGGATCTTTCTGTAGAACAGATGCTAAGCATTTTTGGTGGCAATCCAGATGTACTTATAAAAAAAGCCGGTGTTTCTATTACAAAAGAAGAAAAATGTTCAAGTCTTAGCGGAGGAATGCTGCAACGGCTTATTCTTGAACGGGAACTTTCCATTAACCCAGACCTTGTAATTCTTTGCAATCCAATGCAGGGGCTTGATGTAAGCGCACAGGCAGCTCTTTGCAAGCGGATAGAATCAATTGCAAAAGAAGGGGCTGCGGTTTTGCTAATAGGATCGCATGACTTTCCAATGACCCTTTGTTCAAAAGTATATTCACTACAAAACGGAAGGATATCCCTTTCTTTTTCCAAGGACGGCTTGCTATGAAAAAAAACATTGGTCTTCTAAAATCAGCGCTGTCACTTCTGGCAGGGCTTTTGGTCTGTATGGCCATAATTCTGATTTTTGCAAAAAAACCTTTGCAGGCGCTCTCTTCATTTTTTACTGGAACTTTTACATCTCCATATTATTTTGGAGGAATGCTGAACAGCGCAGCTTTTCTTATGACAGCGGGTTGCGGAGCATGTCTTGCAATAAAGAGTGGCTCCATGAACCTAGGAGGCGAAGGGCAAGTCTACGCGGGCGGCTACGTTACAGCCCTTATTCTTACCACACCCATTTTCTTGCAGCAAGGATTTTCTGTTCTTACACAAGTCTTGGCTCTTCTTCTCTGCTTGGCATCTGGAGCGGCAATGGCTTTGGCAAGTGCATTTTTAAAGCGGGCAAGGAATGCACAGGTTCTTCTTACAAGCTTTTTGATAAGCGCGGGCCTTATTCCACTGATTGATTCCCTCATAACTTCCTCAAAGAGTTCAAGCGAGCAAAACCTTTTGTCACTGCCCTTCATTCAGGACTCATTCAAATGGGGACAAATACTAAAGCCTTCTCCGCTTACCTTTTCTTTTTTTATAGCTCTTGCACTGTGCCTGCTTCTCTCCTACTTTCTTTTAAGGAATACCCAGGGAAAAAGAATCTGCATAATGGGGACTGCACCTGAATTTGCAAAGTATGCTGGCTTTCCCTGCGAAAGGTATTCTTCCTTCTGTTTAGCGGCAAGCGGGGCACTTCATTCGCTGACTGGATTTTTTGCGGTTACGGGAACCTACTACACCTGCCACAAGGGCTTTTACATGAACATGGGCTGGAACGCATTGAGTGCGGCTCTTATAGTTCATGCAGAACCGGCACTTCTTATTCCGTCTTCGCTACTATTGGCGTGGCTTTATTCCTCCGCAGACAGGGTAAACCTAACGCAGGGTTTTGCATTTGACATAAGCGGAATTGTGCAAGGGTGCGTACTTTTTGCTGCGGCATTTTCATTCATACGCAAAGGAGATGCAAAATGAAGGCAGTCTTTTCCCTTTTGAACACGGCAGCCCCTCTTCTGCTTTTAACGCTTGGTGCACTTTCCAGCGAATACGGCGGAAGGCTTGCCATGTTTATGGAATGCATAATAAACCTAAGCGGATTTTTCTGCTTTGCATTTACAGTATGGACTGGAAATGTTTTTTTGGGAATTGCGCTAAGCATTTTTGTTTGCACCAGCATGGTATTTCTTATGGAAAGGCTCTCTTCCAAATTTGGGGCAAACATGTTCCTTGCATCCCTTGCAATGAACCTTCTCTTTGCGGCGGGAACAACATTCTTTTCTTCCGTCTTTTTTGGAACGAGGGGCGTACTTACAAACGAGGCATTTAAATTTGACGCAGCTGTAGCTCGCTTTGCAACAAGCATATTGTGCTACGGTCTTAGCGCAGGCCTGCTTTTCTTTTTGATTTGTACAAGAAGCGGAATGATTCTTAGGATAACAGGCAGTGACGAGGACGTTCTTGAAGCAAGGGGAATAAGCTCGCAAAAATACAAGTGCGCATCTTGGCTTATAGCGGCGGCCTCTGGAGCCGTATGCGGCTGCACCCTTGCCGTGAGGATTTCGTCTTTTGTTCCGGGGATGAGCGGAGGGCGCGGCTGGACTGCACTGGCGGCTGTTTTCTTGAGCCGGAAGAATGGGGCACTTGTACCGCTTGCGGTTGCTGTCTTTGCAATAGCAGAATATGCAAGCACAAGGCTACAGTTTATTGGCATACCGTCTGGAATTCTTCTTGCCCTTCCATACATTATGTCTCTTTTACTTATTGCATTGGTTCCCGGGAAGAAATAAAACCAAGCCTAGCCCCGATTGGAAGGGCGGCGTAGCCGTTGCCAAAGGCAATGGAGCGCAAGCGGAACCCTGGAAAGCGGGATAAAAGTTGACCTTGGCCGGACACGGAGTGCCGGACACAGTAAAAGATAGAGCGTGCTCCAAGAAAGAATTCAAAAAAAAATTACTTGAACGCAATTTGCATGTGTGGTAGAATTCATTTAATACTATAACAGGAGAAGGATATGCCAGGACCAGGCGGCCCGCACGGTGGCCATTTTTTAACGGACGAGGAGATGAAGAATACCCCAAAGGTTACAGCTTCTCTTGTGAAAAGAATTTTTTCATGGCTGCTTCCCTACTGGAAACAGTTTGTCTTTGTGCTTTTGTGCATTGCAATTTCTTCTACGCTAAAACTTTTGCCTTCTATTTTAACGGGTAAAATTATAGACGACGGTCTTATAGGAAAAAATTTTGAGCTGCTCGTAAAGCTGATAATTATTTCGCTTGGGGTCACTTTTACCGGAAACCTTATAGGCGTTCTTGAGGCTTACCTTCAGACGTGGATTGCCCAGCACATTACTTTTGACATGCGAAACAAAATGTACCTGCACCTGCAAAAAATGTCCCAGAGATTTTTTACTTCCAACAATCAGGGCGACATTGTTACCAGGATGACAAGCGACATTGACGGTGTAAAGATGACGATTACCAACACATTCTCCAACATTCTTTCCAACGTTATTACACTGATTGTTGCTCTTGCGGCAATGTACCAAAAGAACTGGCTTCTTGCTACGATTGGCCTTGTGATTGTTCCCCTATTTGCAATTCCCACTCGCAAGGCTGGAAAGACAAGGTGGTCACTTACGCGCGAATCGCAGGAATGCAACGACAAGATAAACGGCATTCTTAACGAGACACTTTCCGTAAGTGGACAAATGCTTGTAAAACTTTTTGGACAGGAGAAAAGTGAATACAAGCGGTACGAAGAAGAAAACCGAAAAATGATTTCGCTTAACATTAAGGAAGGCATGGCTGGACGCTGGTTCCGCGTAGTTATTTCTACAGTTTCTTCTGTTGGGCCAATGCTGCTCTACCTTGTTGGCGGAATCCTTATAATGAAATATGACTCAAGCATTACTGTTGGAGACATAACAGTTCTTGTTACCCTTCTGGGAAGAATGTACATGCCGGTGAACGAGCTTTTGAACATTCAGGTTGACTGGATTAGGTCCATGGCCTTGTTCACAAGAATTTTTGAATACTTTGACATGAAGATAGAAGTTGCAAACCCAGAGAATCCTCTTGAACCGAACGAGTGTGACGGTAGCGTTGAATTTGAGAATGTGAATTTTTCATACAATCCGGAAAAGCAGATTCTGCACGATGTTAGCTTTAAGCTTAACAAAGGGGACTGCATTGCAATAGTGGGTCCTTCCGGTTCTGGAAAGAGCACGCTCATAAATTTGATTCCCCGCCTTTACGATGCAAATTCTGGTTCGGTAAAATTTTCCGGAAACGATGTGCGCACCCTTGACCTTGAGTGGCTAAGGAAGAACATTGGAATTGTTACCCAGGACACCTACCTCTTTAACGGGACCATAAGGGAAAACCTTCTTTACGCAAAGCCTGACGCTACGGAAGAAGAGCTTATTGAGGCATGCAGCAAGGCGAACATCTACGACTTTATACAGAAGCAGGATAAAGGCTTTGACACGGAAGTTGGCAACAGGGGGCTTAAGCTTTCTGGCGGAGAAAAGCAGCGCATCTCTATTGCACGTGTCCTTTTAAAAGACCCGGCACTCATAATCTTTGACGAGGCTACTTCGGCGCTTGACTCCATAAGCGAGCAGAAGATTCAGGAGGCGATTGACCCGCTTGTAGACGAAAGGACCAGCATACTGATTGCCCACCGTCTTTCCACGATTCTTACGGCAGACGAGATTCTTGTTATAAAGGACGGAAAGGTTGTGGAACGTGGCCAGCACAAGGATCTTGTTAAGGCTGGAGGAATCTACACGGAGCTTTACAATACACAGTTCTCCAAGGCGATTGACAAGTAGATATGGGAAAGCAGTTTAATTGAGCCAGTTTTAAAAGTCTAATGCTTACGAAACTGGCTTTTAAAAATTCCCCGATTCTTTATATTTGTTATTTTCAATAAAATCCC
The DNA here is from genome assembly GCA_002373205.1 of Treponema sp. UBA3662. Classification (GTDB taxonomy): domain Bacteria; phylum Spirochaetota; class Spirochaetia; order Treponematales; family Treponemataceae; genus Treponema_D. The sequence continues at coordinate 994 of DFJV01000017.1, read as the reverse complement.
TAAGTTTATAGCAATATGGGGTAAATATTACTAATGGCTCTCCATTAAAATCAAAGGCCAGTCCTGCTGAAAAAATTCCATTCTTAATTTTTAAATTGTTTATTTGTTTTAATGGGATAAAATAGTTTATATTTTCAGATGTCTTTACATTCAAAATACTTGCTGAAAGTGTGATTTTTACGAACGGATATGTTAAATGGCTATTACCTATATGCCCACCACACTTGCAGGTAAAACCTTCCGTTATCTTTCCCATTCTGCCCGAACGAACCACATCCCTTAGATAAGGTATAATTAGAAAAGCAAAGAAAAAAACTAAACTGAATATAAAGAGAATATAAATCACTATTTTCATATTCATTCCTCATAGTGGCAGCAAAGAAAGACAAGTTTTTTTTGCAAAGACAGACGGATTAGGATTGGAATTTTCTTAATCACTTCCTACCCTAATGCCGCCTGTCTGCCTTAAACAAAAGTATTTTTCTTTACGAATTTCTTTTAAAGCGCTTTGAAAGTTCCTTTAGGCAAGATGCACCTTTTGTGTCGCAAAGCATTTCTTTTTCCATGCGCCAAGTCCAGTTGCTTCCGGTGGTACTTGGTGTGTTCATGCGGGCTTCGCTTCCAAGAGCAAAGACATCCTGCAAAGGAATAACGGCTGTGTCGGCTTTGCTGGAGAATGCCTTTTCAATAAGAACTTGGGTAAGCTCCTTGGCAGAAAGGTCTTTGTCCAGTTCAAAATATGTGGCTACGTTTTCCTTAAGCTGTTCGGATGCAGAGGCAAAGAAACCGGCAGTCGTGTCGTTGTCGTGCGTTCCCGTGTAGACTATGATGTTTGGATTTTTGTAGTTTCCGGGAAGGTCCTTGTTTTCTTCGCTCTCTTCCGTCCAAGGCTCGTCGTTGAATGCAAACTGGAGGATTTTCATTCCGGGGAAGCCACAGCCGTCACGCAACTCTTCCACTTCCGGTGTGATTACGCCAAGGTCTTCTGCAATAA
>DFJV01000161.1 GCA_002373205.1 Treponema sp. UBA3662 | reverse complement strand
TTGTGTAACTTTGAGCGGTTCACACTTTGGAGTATATGTCCGATTCATACATTCCCGCAACTGTAAAACTTTCTCAGACCGCCAGCCTTAGCTGGCGGTTTTCCCTGACAATGACTGAAGTCTCGTCACCCTGAACTTGATTCAGGGTCTGTATAAGCCCAACCCCTACCTTCCACAGATTCCGGGTCAAGCCCGGAATGACTGAAGTCTCGTCACCCTGAACTTGACTCAGGGTCTGTACAAGTCAAACCCCTACCTTCCACAGATTCCCGGGTCGAGCCCGAGAATGACACAATTGCTAAGCCCGTGGATAACGGTTCTTTGCTTCGGGATGAGGGGCTTCTGTTTTGGCTAACAGATGCCCCCTCAAACAAAAAATCCTAGACACGCACACGTGCCCAGTGGCCGCTCCTTACTTCCACCAGGGGAAGCTCCCGGTCTTCCGGGCTGGGGTTGTAAACGATTCGCTTCCGGCTTCTCTCGTAGTCCGGGTCTGGAAGGGGGATGGCGCTCAATAGGGACTTGGTGTATGGATGCAGGGGATTTTCAAACAGCTCCTGGGAAGATGCAAGCTCCACGATTTTTCCAAAGTACATAACCGCAATCCTGTCGGAAAAATATTTTACAACGCTAAGGTCGTGGGAAATAAATAACACTGTAAGCCCCATGTCGTGTCTAAGGTCGTTGAGCAGGTTTGTAACCTGAGCCTTAATGCTAACGTCCAGTGCGCTAACAGGTTCGTCGGCAATGATAAGTTCAGGCTCCATTATTATGGCGCGGGCAATTCCAATGCGCTGCCTCTGACCACCGGAAAATTCATGGGGGTAGCGGTCGGCGTACTCGGGGACAAGACCAACCCTTTTAAGAACGTCACTTACCTTTTGCTCAATTTCTTTTTTGTCGCGCACGCCCCGGATTCTAAGGCCTTCTGCAATAATTTCGCGGACTGTCATTCTTGGGTCAAGGGAAGTTACCGGGTCCTGAAAAATCATCTGCATTTTTGTAAGCTCATCGCGCTTAATTTTTTTTGCCTCGCCAAGTTTTTCCCTGTAGATTTTTTTCTGCTCGGAAATTATTTTGGCACATTCGCTTTTGTTTATTTTTTTTGCCGCAAAGTCGCTTTTTGCCTGCTGAATATTTTTTTCAAAGTCAAGCTTGCCAACAGAAATAAGCTTTCCGTTAAAAAATATTTTGCCGCCTGTAATATTGTAGAGCTTTATTATTGCCCTTCCGGTTGTAGTTTTTCCGCAGCCACTCTCCCCTACTATAGAAAACACTTCGCCTTTTTTTATGTCAAAGCTTACACCGTCCAAGGCACGAAAACTTCCACGGTTAAAATACTGGCGCAAATTTTCAACGCGCAGCAAAGATTCTTTTTCTTCCATTATCTTTTACCTCCGTCCGCATTGCGTCTTTCCTTCATTCTGGCAATTCTTTTTGCAAGGGCTTCCGGTAGCTCCACCTTTGGGGCATTGGGGTGCAAAAGCCAAGTGGCCGCAGAATGACTTTCGCTTATCTTAAAAAGAGGAGGCTCCCTTTCAAAATCTATCTGCATGGCATACTTGTTGCGCGCAGCAAAGGCATCTCCCTCCGGCGGGTAAATCATGTTGGGGGGAGTTCCCGGTATAGCCTCAAGCCTTCCGCTTGAATCCAAGTCCGGCATTGAACCAAGCAGGGCCCAGGTATAGGGATGGGCAGGACTGTAGAAAACATCGTCAACGCTTCCGGTCTCAACAATTTTTCCAGCATACATTACGGCTATTCTGTCTGCAACGTTTGCAACAACACCCAAGTCGTGGGTAATAAAAATTACGCTCATTCCACGCTTCTTTTTTAATGAATTAATAAGCTCAAGAATCTGCGCCTGAATGGTAACGTCCAAGGCTGTGGTTGGCTCGTCGCAAATAAGAAGGTCGGGGTTTGCGGCAATGGCAATGGCAATCACTATGCGCTGCCTCATTCCGCCGGAAAATTCAAAGGGGTACTGGTTGAACCTTTTTTCTCCGTCACTAATTCCAACTTCCGCCATTATCTTTAGTGCCTTTTCGTAAGCCATTTTTTTTGTAACGCAAAAGGCCGAGCGGCAAATGGCATCGTTAAGCTCTTCAAATCCTTTTTTCAAAAGAAGATTTTTTGCAGGACTTAAGCATTCAGGAATTTTTACCTGCTGCTTGGCTTCTTCAAAATCATAGGCTAAAGAAAGATTTTTGAACTGAAGGGAATAATCTTTTTTTGCAAGCTTTACCGCTTTTTTTATTCCGGCAAGTTCTTTTTTGTAAGAATCATTTTTAGAAAGTTCCTTTATGATAAGGCAAAGTTTTTTTTCCGCAAACTTCTGCTTTCGCCTTCCGTTAAGAATTGCGGCTTCCGTCATCTGCGGGCCAATCTTTACGATGGGGTCAAGGGAAGACATGGGGTCCTGGAAAATCATTGTAATCTTGTTTCCGCGGATTTGATTAAAATCTTCCTCCGTAAATTTTAGAAGGTCACGCCCCTCGTAAAAAATGCTTCCGCTTTCTATTATAGCATTGGGCGCTTCTATTCCAAGCATTGCCTTTGCTGTTACGGATTTGCCTGAACCGCTTTCTCCAACCAGGGCAAGTGTTTCGCCTTTTTTTAGGTCAAAGGAAATTCCCCGGACTGCGTGAACAATTCCCTTGTTGGTTCTAAAAGAAACCGTCAGATTCCTTACGCTAAGTGCTACGTCGCCTGCATTAATGGATTCACTCATTTTCTGCCCCCCTCAAAGACGGATTAAAGGCATCGCGCAAACCGTTTCCAAATTCGTTAAAGCAGACAAGCAGAATGGAAATGAAAGCAGCCGGAAAGAAAACCGTATGCGGATATGTGCTAAGGGCATTCGTTGCACCGTTAAGCATTGCGCCAACACTCGTTATCTTGTCCGAATCCAAATTAACAATGCCAAGGTATGTAAGTGACGCTTCGGAAAAGATTACGCCCGGTATGCTAAGTATGCTAACAGTAATTATAAATCCTATAGCGTTGGGAAGTATGTGGCGGAAGATAAGACGCGCATCACTTGCTCCCAAAGTGCGGCTTGCGTTAACATAGTCCTGTCCCTTAAAACGGTAGAACTGGGCCCGCACCGTAGAAGAAATTCCTATCCAGCCGTAAAAGATAAAGGCAAAGAAAAGTGCCGCTATTGGCCCAAGTTTTTTTGCAAGGTAGAGCTGGAAGAGAACCATCGTTACCTGGGTGGGCACCTGGTAAATAATGTCCTTAACGCGCTCAAAGATTATGTCAAAAGTTCCGCCGTAGTAGCCTTCAAGTGCGCCAACTATTATTCCTATAAAAAGGTTTATCGCAGAAACGACAATTCCAAGAACAAGCGAAAGACGCGCACCGTATGCAAGACGGGTAAAAATATCGTAACCCGAATTGTCCGTTCCAAAAAGATAGGAAGCGTAGCGGTTGTTTTTGTAGTAGAACCATTCGCTGTAGAGGACACGGGTCTCGTACTGCTCTCCGTTCATGCGGCTTGTGTAGTAGGAATAACCGTCTGCTGAATTTTCATCTTCCATAAAAATAGCCTTGGGCTTTCCTGTGGCGGCATTATTGTTTGCAATTCCCTTGGGGTCGCTTTCAAACCAGGCATTCATGTCATTTTTGTAGGCAGGATTTTTTACAAGCTTCTGGTTTATCATTGGATAGAAAAGTTTTCTCTGGGTCTTCTTTTCCCATTCGCGTGCAGCCTCGTATTCATCTTTGGAAAGCAGCATCTTTACCCAGCCAACCTTGGCATAAGAGTCGAGTCTTATCGAATACCACTTCTGCTTTCTCTTTGCAACATTGTGGATTTTCTCTCCGTAGAATTTTTTTACCGCTCCGGGAATATTGGAATAGTATTGGTATGTTGCAAGGTTCACTTCCGTCTTTTTGCAGCCGTCCCAAAAACCAAGCTTTGCAAACAAAGGATTTTTTGGCAGGGCGTAAGAATAATATGGATCCTTGCTGTTAATTTTATAAGGCGAAAGCAGGGGGCCAAAAATTGCGTACAAAAAAAGGCAGACTATTATAAAGAAGCACACGACTGAACCCTTGTTGGTAACAAAGCGAAGCATGGCATCCTTAAAGTAGCCGGTTGGCTTTGTCTTTAGCGCAGTGTCAGAAAGCCTTTCTTCTTTTTGAACAAAAACAAATTTTTCCTTGGGAATGGATTTGTATTCATCAGAATTAACGTCACAGTTCATTAGACTTGTTTCCTCCCATGCGGATTCTAGGATCAATAAAACCGTAGCTAAGGTCGCTCACAATTCCTGCTGCAAGGCCAATTGCAACATAGAACATGCTTATTGCCATAAAGACGCTGTAGTCGCGTACTGCAATTGACTGAACGTAAGTCTTTCCAATTCCCGGAACCGCAAAGATTTGTTCTATTATCATGGAGCCGCCAAGTATTCCAATAAAGTCTCCCAAGAAAGAAGGCATAAGGGGAACAAGTGAATTCCTTAGTGCATGGCGTACGGTTGCCTGTCTTTTGGTAAGCCCCTTTGTGCGCGCAAGAAGCATGTACTCGCTTGTAAGCTGTTCGGTAAGCTCTGCACGGATAAGCCTCATGTCTCCTGCAATCGGCCCAAAGGAAAGCGAAAGCACAGGAAGAATTGCGCTGTGGAACATTGCCCAGGTAAAATAATCATCGCCGCCCTTAAAAATAAGCGGACACCAGCCCAGCTTGTAGCCAATAAAATACTGGAGGATAAAGGCGTAGATAAAAGACGGAACAGAAATAAAAAACATAATCACAACCTGAATCACGTGGTCAGGCCATTTGTTTTTGTTAACAGCCGCAACAATTCCAAAGGTAATGCCAACAGGAAGCGAAAGCAGCACGGAAAAAACATTCACGTAAATTGTTGCAGGAAGTTTTGACGCAAGGTAGTGGGTAACAGGCTGCAAAAAAGTTCCCATGCTGGTACAAAAGCCCCAGTCCCACTTGGTAAAGACATTCCTAAGGAATATGCCGTACTGAACCATTATGGGCTTGTTGTAGCCCCAGGCTTCCCTCATGTCCCGCAAGGCCTTGTCAAAGCCACCGGGAACTGCGGTTATGGGATTGGGCAAGAGGCGCACAAGCACAAAGAGCATGGTCATGATTATAAAAAGACTCACGAGCATGAGTATGATTCGCTTTATTACATATTTTAACATGGCCTTTTCCCGCTAATACTTAAGCTGATAGTTGTTTTCCTTGCAATAGGAATCCCACTCTTCGTCATCCATGGTGTAGGTCATAAAGCGGATTCCGCCGAATCCAACCAGCTGGTTTACGTAATGGTCGCAACCCTGAACTATGCGCTGGGAATCAAGCGAGGCTGAATTCATGTAGCGGACAGGAATCATATTGTAGTAGCCAAGCAATGCCTTTTCCACGGATGCAAGAATTGTATTCTTAACGGCAATCGGGGCAGCAGTATACTCTCCGTTGCACAAGGCCATGTACCATTCGTTATAGGTCTTGGTATAATCTTTTCCTTCTATATTAATGGTAAGCGTCTCGCGCTCAGGATGGAAGCCGTATTCGTTCAGGGCAGCCGTATCGCAGTAGCACCAAAGGATTCCGTATGGGTCAAAGGCACCGCCACCCCAGCCAGTCATTGCAAGGTCTACCTTTCCGCTCTTCATGTTGGCATAATAGTTTTCATCAACAACGGCATTTATTGTAACCTTGCCTTCAAGCGACGTTCCCTGTGCGGCAGAATTTATTGCTTCCTGAAGGAATGCAACCGTACGCTTGTTTATGTCGCTCTCTGAATAGATGTGGTAGTCAATCTGAATTCTATCCGTAGCCTTTAGGTCACCTGCCGCAATAGCCGCATCGTATGCCTTTTGAAAACAGGATGCAGCCTCTTCCCTATTGTAACCGGTTATGTCTTCCACGGAAGAAGTGCCGTAGAATTCGCAGAGTGCTTTTTTTGCCTGTGGCGTGTCGCGGTAAAGAAGACCAGATTCAGGCTCTGCAACATACATGTAGTTTATAAGGCCAAAGCCCGGGTCGCTTCCTATGGAAATTGTGTCCACATATTTTTGCCTGTCTATGCAAAGTGATATTCCCTTGCGGAAGTCCAGGTAAGAAAGAATTGAGCGGTTAACGCCAGCCGTCTCCTCTGCCTTTAATGCACGTTTGTCCATGTTAAAGCTGAATTTCCATGTGTAAGACTGGGGTGCATCTTTTCTGTATTCACTGTTGCCGAATTTTTCCATGCGCACGGCATCAAGAGAAAGAACATCAAGCTTTCCCTGAAGGAAGAGGTTTGTAAGCGTTTCCAAATCCGTAATGAACTGAATGTCGTAACCCGTAGTCTGGTACTGTTCCTTGTGCCTGCCGTCCGTCCAGCCGTACCAGTTTTCGTTCTTTTCCAGATGAATGTATTTGTCCGCCTGGAATTCGGTAATCTTGTAAGGGCCGCATGATGCAGACTTTTCTGCGGAAGTGCAGTAGGAAGTTTTTACAATGTCGCCTGTCTTCTGCTTGTTTGCCTCGTACAAATCCTCGCGCACAAGTGATATGGAAGATGATGCGTAATAGAACATAAAGGGCGTAAGCTGCCTGTTAAGAATAAGGGTAAATGTATAGTCGTCATTCTTTACAAAGCCAACATTTTCCCAGGGCATTGGCGGATTTTCCTTTCTTACAAAACAAAATTCCTTGTAGGCAACAGGACGCTTGTCCCCGCAATTTACGGCAACCTTCTGCAAGACTTTCTTAACTTCGGGAGTAAGCTTTGCGTAGGATGAATTTCCTGCTGCAGAAGAAAGCTTGGTATACAGGTCACTTCCTCCGTCTGCAAAATATTCTGGATTGGTTGAATATATGTTGGCAAGGGCAGAGTTAAAGAATACGCACTTGGCGGTAAGGCTTATGTACATTTCTGAATCATCACAAGGAAGATAGGCCTGCTTTTTTGCATCGGTGCAAACATTTTCCCAAGAAACAGTGCCGTCGTAATAGGCCTTTGCGTTGGCAAGGGGAAGCCCGTCCTGGTAAAAAGAATTTGCCCTGTAGTTTTTCATTTCGGGATTAAGGAACTGCTTTAAGGTGTATTCGTACGTTCCAGCGTCAATGGGACTTCCATTGTCCCACTTGGCATTTTTTATAAGGGAAATCTTCCAAGCCCAGCCGGAAGTCGCATCGGACGGAACTCCATAAGGCTCCTTGCCTGCATATTCAGCGGTTACGTCCACAGGGGAAGATTCCGCCATCTCAGGAACAATATCGTAACCGTTCTGGGCTTCGTTCATCACAAAATCGTAGAGCGAAGAATTCGTAAGAGAAATTATCGTAGCCTCATCGCCAAGGCTATAGTCTGTAGGGTTCCAAGTCTGGGGAACGCTGCTGTAGGCATGGTAGGTGTATCTTTTTCCAGATGCACCCTTCCCCTTTCCCGAGCAGCCCAAAAGCGCAAGAGAAAAAATCACGGCAAAGGCAAGGCAAAAGAGCTTGCTGCCACTTGGAAAACTCATTTTTGAATTCATAAAATCCTCCCGATAAGAATTCATTTCCTTAATATTCCTAATTTTAAATCACTTTCAGCGCGTTCCATAAGAGCGTGGTGAATCTTCTTCCCTGTTGCAGTATAGGGAAGGGAATCAACAATCGCAAAGTAACGCGGCCTTTTGTATTTAGAAAGCATTGGACTTTCCAAGCAAAAAAGCCCAAGTTCATCCGTAGAAAGAGAGGGGTCTTTTGGCACAACATAAGCACAAACAGCCTGCCCCCTTAGCCTGTCAGAAACGGCGGTAACCGCGCAGTCCTTTACCTTGGGATTCTGCATAATGGCTTCCTCTATCTGGGAAGGATAGATGTTCTCGCCGGAAACAATAATCATGTTGTCCTTGCGTCCCTTTACTCTAACATGGAAGTTTTCGTCCCAAGTGCCAACGTCTCCTGTGTACATCCAGCCCTTGTAGAATTTTTCCCTTTCCATCTCAGGGTTATTGTAATACGAATAGGTTGTTTTTTCCGGGCAAAAAATAATTATCTCGCCTTCAGATGAATTGTCATGCAAAACCGTATCGTCTGGTTCTGCCTTGCGGCCGTCATAAATCTTTACCACCCTCACTTCATCGTCTATGCAGCTTCCACCGGCAGAACCTGCGGCTTGGGGCAAATCGCATGGCCTAAGAAATGAATTCCAGAAGGTCTCGGTTGTGCCGTAGCCGTTAAAGATGTTTTTGGTAAGCACATCCATAAAGCGCCTGCATCCCGTCTTGGAAAGAGGAGCCCCCATTGCAATGATTCCCTTTAGCAAAGAAAGGTTTCTTGGGTTTCTTTCCTGAACCCGGCAAAGCATCTCCAGGTTGGCAGGAGCACCCATCAAAAAAGTAATGCCGTATTTTTCCACCCAGTCAAGAACATTGGCCGGCTGGAACCTTCGCATAACAACAAGGGCCGCCCCGCAATACAAGGAAGGGCAAAGGCCACCGCTATGGCAGCCGCCCCTGTGGAACCAGGGAGTCATATTAAGGGTAACGTCGCTAAAAGACATGGGGTACTGCATTATAACGTCGTGGGCAGAAAGAACCTCGTTTATGTCATTCAGGGGAACAAATTTTGGCATTGCGGTAGTTCCGCTGGTGCAAAGACGCAAAACCTCATCGTAAATATGGGGACGGAAACTTACCTTTGGCTCAGAAGAAGGCTTTCCCCTTACAAAATCCTCGTAGCTGGCATGGCCCAGCGGAAGAGCAATTCCTTCTATATTATCTGCCAGAATAAAAAGCTTTGGCTTATGCTTGCACAGGCTAAGAACGTCCAAAATTACCTGGCAAACATTCGCAGAATATATTATGGCCTTGGGCTTGTTCTGGTCTATTACAAGGGCCATCTCCCCCGCGGCAAGGTTAAAGTTTGCGGCAAGAAGAATGCAGCCAATCTTTCTGGGTGCAAGGTATGACAAAACAAAGGCAGGAGAATTTCTAAGGGCAGCCATTACAAGGTCATCTTTACCAAGTCCAAAGTCTAAAAGGGCATTTGCAAAGCGGTTTGATTCTGCCTCAAGCTCTCCGTATGTCCAAGTAAGGTTCTGCTCCGGGTCTATAAGGGCAGTCCTCTGCGAAAACCTTCTTGCGTTGCGGCGGAATCCATTCAGCCAGGTGTATTCGTGTTCAAAAGCATCTATAAACCTTGAATCGTCATAAGTGCGTGCCATTCTTAAATTTATATCAAAACGTAGCCTTATTTTCAAGACAGAATTTCTGGACGGTAGCCTACTTTGCTCTACCATTTTGCTTTTTGGCTAATCCGACAGTCCAGGCCTTTGCGTCACCGCCGTTCCGCCCTTCGGTAACCCTCATCCCGCTTGCGCGGGACTAAAGGGGCTCCATGGCGGCGTAGGCTCATCGTCAAAACCCATCCATGGCATGGGCTTTCTAACTGTTTTCAAGTATGCAGACCGTCACCCTGCGCTGCTACGCCACATTCGCACGTACTTGCTACGAATGTGGACTCAGTGTCTGTACAGAATGGGGGATTTTAAGGGGGCTTGCCCCCTTAGGCGAGGGGGTAGGCGAAAATGAGCGAAGCGAATTGAAGCCGAGGGGGAGACCTCCCCCCTTGTGTTAATAAATTCAGGGGGAACTCGCAACAAGCCCGCAGGGTGCAGTTTCAAGCGGACATTCCCCCTTAGGTTAATAAATTCAGGGGTATTTTTTTTGTCTCCATTTTGCTATAATATATGCAAGCATGAAAAGTTCATGCGCAATGGAGGACAAATGGCGGCGTACAATGTAGCTTTTAGAATCAGGCGCTGCATGGCCCTTGCTTTTATTGCACTGACCACGGCGGCCCCCCATTCTATTTTTGCAAAAGAAGCAGCGGCTCTTTCCCTGTCTCCAGAGGAAGCCGTAAAATACGCACTGGACGGAAACATAAACATAAAGCGGGAAAAGATTTCCTTGGGAAGCGCAAAAAGAACATCTGGCACATCGTGGAACAAATTCATCCCAAGTATAAATGCAAGCGGAACAATGACAGGCGGCGACAACATTGACGACCCTACCCTTTCAGCCGGAGCCTCCCTTTCGCTAGGACTTACGCCTTCTGTATACACAGCAATCCGCTCGGCATCGCTTTCCTATCAGAAGCAGCAGATAGACTACGACACGGCGGTAAGGACAATAGAGCTAAATGTGCGGAAGGCCTACTACAACCTTCTCTACGAAAAGGAAAACCTAAGCCTTATGCAGGCAAACCTTTCCACAGCGCAAAGGCAGTACAACTCAAACGCAGCCCGCTACAACCGAGGTGCACTGGCAAGGCTGGACGTTCTTTCCGCACAGGTCTCTTGGCAAAACGCCCAGGTTGCTTACGAAAAGGCACAGATAACCCTGGAAACAGACATGGATTCCTTTAAGCAGATTCTTGGCATAGCCCAGGAAACCCAGATTGAACTTACCGGCAGTCTGGACAAATTCATTTCCATGGGGGAAATAAAAAAAGAGGACACGCAAAAGTCAAAGGTTACCCCGCCGGAAATTGCATCCCTGGAAAAACAGGTGGAAATTGCCCGCAACAACCTGCTTGCATCCCGCTTTAACGCATGGGGGCCAACTGTAACGGGAAGCTATTCCTACACGATGAACGGAACCTTGGACACCGGCATAGACACTGACTCCGGGACAAAGAGGTGGACGCTTGGCGTTACAATTCCGCTGGACGGCTTCATACCCTTTTCGCAGAGGGCAGTCGCTATATCCGCGCAAAAAGATTCACTTGAGTCTCTGGAACTTGCGCTAGAAAATGCAAAGTCAACATTCAGCACAAATGTGGACAGCGCACTTAGGAAGATTAAATATTCGCAGTCGGTAATAAAGCTTAGGCAAAGCAGCGTAAACCTTGCCGCGCAAACCTACAGCATGAGCCTTGACGCATACAACCGCGGTTCAAAAGATTTGCTTTCACTTCAGACGGCACTGGACAATCTTACCCAGGCCAAGGTGAACCTTCAGGCAGAGGCATACAACTTAATCTGCAACATTCTTGATTTGGAAAACACACTGGGAGTACCCTTTGGTACGCTCATAAAATAAGGAGCAAAAAGTGGAAAACAACAATCGCTCAGGCGCAGCAACCATCATAATAATTTCTTGCGCGACAGTCCTTGCACTTGCCGCAGCATACCTTGTCTATTACAAAAAAACTTCGGACGGCAAAAAGGCTCCCGGTGGCCAGCAGGGTGCGGTAACGGTAAGAAGCATGACGGCAGAAGTTCAAACCCTGCACGACTACGTTAACACAAACGGCGAAATAAAAACCCAGAGTTCAATAGAAGTATTCCCGGACAACAAGGGAAAAATCGTAGAAACATACGTTTCGCTTGGCACTGCGGTAAAAAGAGGAAGCGTCATTGCAGAGATAGACCCTTCAGAACCGGGAATGCAATTTGCCCACAGCCGGGTCTACTCCCCAATAAGCGGAACGGTAACGGCAGCCCCGCTAAAGCCCGGCACAAAGGTAACAACTTCAACAGCAATCACCGTAATTGGTGACGTTACAAACCTCCAGGTAAACGCAAACATCCCGGAACGCTTTGTTGCAGCCCTAAAGATTGGGCTAAAGGCCAACATAAAACTGGAAGCCTACCCCAACGAAATCTTTACCGCAACGGTTTCACGCATTTCGCCTGTCGTGGACAGCACAAGCCGCACAAAAGAAATCATCCTTACCTTTGACCAAAACGATCCAAGAATCAACGCAGGCATGTTTGCAAAGGTAACGCTCTACACACTGGACTACGAAGGCTTTCCTGTAATCCCTTCAAACTGCATCGTAACAAAGGGCGGCAAAGAATTTGTCTACAGCGTAAATGCAGACGGAGAAACTGTTTCCAGAAAGGAAATCCAGACTGGCGAAACTGTAGACAACATGACCCAGGTAAAAAGCGGAATCAGCGCAGGAGAAAAAATCGTCATAGAAGGCCAGCGCGTGCTAAGTGATGGTTCCAAGATAAATGATATTACGGATGGAATAAAAAAGCCCCAAGCAGCTGAGCAGGCTAAGCAGGAAGAAAAGGACGGTAAAAAGTGATAAGCGAAAAAACCTTACAGCACCCCGTCCTTGTGCTCATAACATTCATTCTTCTTGGCGTGGTGGGAATCTTTACAATAAGAAAAACAGCCATAAGCCTTATGCCGGACGTAGACATGCCCTACCTCATGGTAAGCGCAAGCTACACTAATGCAGGCCCGGAAACTGTAGAAAAAGCGGTAACAACTTTAATAGAAAATTCCCTTTCAAGTCTTAGCGGCCTTAAGAACATAACTTCAACTTCAAGGGAAGAACGCTGCACCGTATCGCTGGAATTCAACTACGGAACAGACTTGGACATTGCAACCAACGACGTGCGCGACAAGCTTGACCGCGTAAGAAGGGCACTTCCAGACAATGTAACACCAACCATCTTTAAGATGGACAGCAACAGTATGCCTATCATGCGAATTGCAATCAGGGGCAACCGTTCCGCAGACGACCTAAAGCAGATTGCAGAAGACGACGTTGTGGACGTACTTGAACAGGCAGACGGTGTTGGAGAAGCATCCGTCATGGGTGGCCGCTCAAAAATTGTCCGCGTGGAACTTGAGCAGAACAGGTTAAAGGCCTACGACCTTACCCTAAGCCAAGTGTCATCCGCCCTTTCCAAAGAAAACCTGGAGCTTGGTGGCGGCACAATAACGGAAGGAAAAACCGACTATTCAATCCGCACCACAGGTGAATACTCCAGCATAGAAGAAATAAACGACACTGTAATCAAGCACCTTACAGGCTACGACGTAAAGCTTAGCGACATTGGAAAAGCCTACATGGGCTACGATGACCAAAAGAGCATAGTCTACATAAACGGACAGGAAGGCGTATACATTTCCATAACCAAGCAGTCCGGCGAAAACAGCGTAACGGTTGCAAACAACGTCTACCAAAAAATGGAGCAGCTAAAGACAATTCTCCCCGGAGACGTAAGTCTGGAAATTATCCGCGACGACACAGTTTCCATCCGCGACACAATAAACACCCTCTTGGATTCAGCGTGGCAGGGACTTCTTCTTGCAGTCATAATCCTCTACATCTTCCTCTGCTCATTCAAGACAACAATCATAATCGCAATATCAATTCCGCTTTCCATAATGATTACCCTTTTGGCCATGAACTTTGCGGGAATCACCCTCAACATGATGACTCTTACAGGGCTTATCCTTGGCGTTGGCATGATAGTAGACGCGTCCGTCGTTATTATAGACAACATCTATTCCTACCGCTCCAGGGGAACAAAGGCAAAGGTTGCAGCCGTCCTTGGAAGTTCAGAAATGATTATGTCCGTAACAAGCGGAAACCTTACGACTATCTGCGTCTTTATTCCCTTCCTCTTCTATCTAAAGGATTTGGGCTGGATGGGACAAATGTTCAAGGGAATTATTTTTACGGTTGTAATTGCCCTCGTAAGCTCTCTCTTTGTAGCGGTATTTCTGGTCCCAGTCCTTGCGGGACACTTTTTGCCTCTTACCAACAGAAATGAAAAGCCCATCAAAAGCGAATTCTTTAAGAACCTCTACGCATTCTTTGGGCGCTGCCAAGATAAAATTCAAAACGCTTACGGAAAGGCATTGCGCCTAGCCCTAAACCACAGGTTTCTTACAATACTTGTCTGCTCAACCGCATTAGCCGCATCACTTCTCCTTATCCCAACAATGAGAATCAGCATGATGACAGGCGGCCACGATGACAGCGTAACGGTTCAGATGAGCCTTCCAATAGGAACAACCCTTTCGGAAACGGAAGCAGTCGTAAGCCAGTTCCAGGAAATCATAGAAAAAGAAATAAAGGGTTACAAGACCCTCATCACAAGCATAGGCTCTGGAGGAAGAAACGGCTCTTCATATTCAGGCTCCATACAAATCTCCCTTCCGCCAAGCAACGAACAGATAGACAACGACGAAACAATACAAAAAAAGCTAAGGGCACACTTCGCAGACTTTGCAGACGTAACCTTTAGCTTCGGCAGGGGCTTCAGAAGACAGATGACCGGTGCAGACCTGGACATAGTTCTCCGCAGCGCAAGCCTTGATGATGCACTCGCAGTAGCAAACAAAGTGTCCTCAGTAATGGAAGAAATAGCAGACATTGGCGAGCCAACAATAGACACAACGGAAGGTTTGCCCCAAGTAGAAATATCAATCGACCGCCAGAGGGCCTACAACTTTGGCGTGGATGTACGCACCGTTGCAAACGAAATAAATTATTCCATAGAAGGTGTAAACGCAACAACCTTCCGCAAAGACGGAGACGAATACAGCGTATACGTAATGCTCCGGCCGGAAGACAGGCAAAAGGTAATAGACCTTGAGCAGATTTACGTGCAGGGCTCAAAGGGCATGGTAAGCGTTGCAAACTTTGCAAGCGTAGACAAGGGATTCGGGCCTGTAACAATTGCCCACGAAAACCGCACAAGAATCGTCCACGTAACAGCAGACATCCTTACGGAAAAAAATGCAAACGTAGTGGAAGACCAGATAAAAGAAGCAATCGCAAATTCTTTCATCATCCCGGAAAACGTAAACCTAAGCTACGAAGGTTCATGGAAAGACACCCAGGAACA
>DFJV01000166.1:12247-18502 GCA_002373205.1 Treponema sp. UBA3662 | reverse complement strand
GGAAGGGCGGTGACGAGTTGGCATGGCGGCCGGTTGTAGTTAAGGAATGGATGGTAGAGCAATTAGGGCTTGCGTCCAGAAAAAGAAGAGGCCAAAAAAATCCCCGCACAGCTTTTAACTAAGACGCGCGGGGAAAATGTGGGGCTTAGAGTTTTGTGTATTCTTCTACTTCGCCATCACCCCAGTCTATTGTAAGTCTTTTCTTGTCAGAAGATAGTGTGCCGGTTGCAGTGTTACTGCCTAGTCTTAATGAAAAATTGCTTCCTGAAAGTGTGTAGGTAAAATCAAAATCCTCTTCGGTTTTATTTGTTCCGTTTTTACTGCTTTTTTCTGTAAAGTGCCCATTTCCATTGCTTCCGAGGACAATAAATTGGGCATTGGCTTTTGCATTGCTGCCGACGCTTGCTTCTGTGTATGCGTAGACAGTTCCGTTGGCAAGGGTAGCGTTTCCTTCCGCGTTTGTCAGTTTTCTTCCGTCTGAAGAAAGCGTGAAGTTTGCGTTTCCTTCGCTCGTTGCTATTGTTGCGGTAGAGCCGGAAACTGAATATGTGCAAGTTTCCCCAGAGAGTTTTTTGTTTTCCTTTACCGTGCCATTCTGAACCAATGATCTTATTTGTGTCTGTTTTACTTCTGATTCGCTGCTGAAAGATAATGTTGTAACTGCTGCTTCCGCTTTGTTTGATGAGGCAGATGAATAATTGGTTTTAAGCACATAGGAAAAGAAAGTTTTTCCTACAAATGCGTTTTGTGTTGTTGTGCTTCCTGAGCCGGTAGATGTGTTTCCAGATCCAGAGCCAGTGGAGCCGCTTCCAGAGCCTGAACCGGTAGAAGTGTTCCCTGAGCCTGAACCAGAACCTGTAGAAGAAGTGCCGGAGCTTGAGCCAGAAGTTGTTTCTGCGGATTCAGAGTCGTAAGAGCCGCTGTCTGATGATGAGCCAGAGCCGCCTGAGCATGATATGAAGTTGAATGTAAGGCTTAGAGCTGCCACTGCCAAAGCAAGGGTTGCCAATTTTTTCATTTTAGAAACTCCTTAAAAATAAGTTGAATTTGAAAGTACTATACAAAAAAAAAGTATACTGTCAAGGGGCGGGGGAAAGGTGTACAGACCCTGAAACAAGTTCAGGGTGACGGACTCGTTTAAAGGTGATGGGATGTGTTCTGGGGGTGTTTTTTGCACAAGCCTACGCCGCCGTGGAGGGGCGGGCGAAAGACCGTTCCGTAGGAATGGAGGGGGTAGGGGCCCCCGGAACCCCGGAAGGGCGGTGACGAGTTGGCATGGCGGCCGGTTGTAGCAAAAGGGTGGGTGGTAGAGCTGTTAAAGGCATCGTCCAGAAAACTATACAAACATGGGGAGGCTTATACAGACCCTGAAACGAGTTCAGGGTGACGGACTTCGTTTTGGGTGGCGGTTCTTTCAAAAAACGGGGGACTTGGTTGAAAAAAAACTGAATTTGTGGTAGGATAGGAGTATGAACGTTGAAACGATTGTTAAGAACACGGACATTTCTTTGAGGATGGAAGGGCTTGTGCTTACGGATGATGAGCGTCTTTCTATTAAAAAATGCCTTGAAGGTAAAAAAGATTTTTCGGACGCTGTGGCTGACATTGTGAAGCAGTATTCAAAACCTGTTCGGGCGTATGCTTAAAGACGGATACGAGTATACTGTAGACGACTATTACTGCTATCCCGGAACTTCGGTTCTAAAAAACAAGCTTAACATTATGGATGCCCAGGAGCTGGAGGAGGCTGAGCGCAAGATAACTTCGCTTAGGTATGCGCAGGCTCTTCAGTCCGGCATTAAGGGCAATTTTGATTTTAACCACCTAAAAAAAATCCATTTCTTTTTATTCAGCGACATTTACGAGTGGGCGGGGAAGAACCGTATTGTGAATATTTCAAAGGAAGATATGTTCTGCAATGCGATTTATATTTCTGACCAGGCGGAGGAGCTTTTTGGCAGGCTTAAGGCTGAAAACTATCTAAAGAATTGCCTTACAAAGAGCGATACTGCGGAACGGCTTGCCTACTATCTTAGCGAGATTAATGCCATTCACCCTTTCCGCGAGGGTAACGGCCGCACGCAGAGGCTTTTTATTACCTTTCTTGCAAGGAATCTGGGCTGGGAGCTGGATTTTTCTTCTTGCAGCCCGGCAGAGCTTCTTAATGCCAGCATAGAATCATTTAGCGGAAGTCTTACCCCGCTGCAGAATTTAATTTTTTCTTCTATTAAAATTGCAAATGTATGATATAATATTTATGTTGACGTTCATGTTTTATCTAATGTGACCAATGGGGTTCTTTACAGGTTTGCAGAAGATGGCTGCGGGACGTAGGAAAAAACAAAAAGGGGGCCCCGCCCAAATGGCCTGACGCCCCGTATATAGATAAACGGCGGGGGATTCCGTTTTGTTTTTTCCGTAACTGGGGCCCGCAGACAGCTTCTGCAAACTTGTAATATAAGTCATACGGGAGGAGGTGACTATGATTGGTGCAATTATTGGCGACATTGCCGGCAGTGCTTTTGAATTCAACAACTACAAGTTTAAGGATTTTGAAATCTTTGGACTTGACCACCGACCTACGGACGACAGCCTTATGACTATTGCGGTTGCCGTTGCAATTTTGCGCTGGAAGAGGCAGATGGAAAAAGGCAGGGAGACAAATCTTTACGCAGAAACCGTCAATGCCATGAGAAAGCTTGGCCGCGAGTACCCGGAATTTATGAGCGAGTACGGGCACGGATTTAGGGCCTGGCTTACAAGCGCGGAACCTGCCCCTTACAACAGCTGCGGAAACGGTGCTGCCATGAGGATTAGCCCGGCTGGTTTTGCGGCAAAAGACATAGAGGATGCAAAAAAGCTTTCCTACGAGATAACGCGTACTACCCACAATCACCCGGAAGGAATAAAGGGGGCGGAGGCTGTTGCAGTCTGCATTGTCCTTGCAAGGCAGGGTAAGTCAAAGGAAGAAATCCGCGACTATGTGGAAAAGAACTATTACAAGCTGGACTTTACGATTGACCAGATCCGCCCAAGCTACGGTTTTGGTGCGCTTTGCCAGGATACGGTTCCCCAGGCTATAGAGGCTTTCCTTGAGTCTGCTGATTTTGAGGATGCAATTAGGACTGCGGTTTCAGTTGGCGGAGACAGCGACACTTTGGCCTGCATTACCGGTGCGATTGCGGAGGCTTTCTACGGTGTGCCTGACACGATGAGGGCTAAGGCGATAGATATTCTGGATGATGATGAACTTTCCGACATGATTAACATGTTTGAAGAGGAGTACCAGAGCTAGCTGTTGGCAGCAAGCATGCCCCGTCACCCTGAACTGGATTCAGGGTCTGTGTAAGTCTGGCATTTCTCTTTTGCAGATTCCGGGTCGAGCCCGGAATGACGGAGGTCGTCTGGAATGACGGAGTTTTTTTTGCCGTGACCCTGGGGCTGGCATAGTGTCTGTGTACACTGCTATCCGTCACCCTGAACTTGTTTCAGGGGCTGTGTGGGTCTGGCGGTTATATTTTACAGATTCCGAATCAAGTTCGGAATGACGGAGGTCGTCTGGAATGACGGATGCTTTTTTGCCGTCACCTTGGGGGCTGGCTTAGTGTTTGTGTAAACTGCTATCCGTCACCCTGAACTTGTTTCAGGGGCTGTGTAAGCTTGGCGGTTATATTTTACAGATTCCGAATCATCCGACCGTAGCTGGCGTGCGGTTGGAGCGTAGCGTTCGGAATGACGGAGGTCGTCTGGAATGACGGAGGTCGTCTGGAATGACGGAGTTTTTTTTTGCCGTGACCTTCGATTTGACAAAGTGCCTCTACCGGTATATTATCCCATAAAATATATGAAAAAAAATTATTGCTTTTTACTCATTTTGCTTGCAAGCTTTTTGTTTAGCGGCTGTTTTACAATGATGTACCACGATGAAGTTGTGGAGCGGGGTGCTCATGAGTACATAGAGAAGCCTTTTTCTGACGACAACAGGATGGGGCATTATATAGGCTGCAAGGATTACAATGGCACTTTGTACGATGTCTTTGTCTTTAAGAACCTTATAGAAACAGGCAAGGACAGGTACGTAAAAATATGTCTTCCCCACAAGGATGAAGAGTGGCACGAGGACAAGGAATATTCAGAGAGGTTTATTGTTCCTGCCAGTGTTTTGAGCAGCTACCAGTGGTCCAGGAGAGGCCCCCAGCTATATGATTATGAGGTTGATGCGTCCAAAATGAAAACTGCGGAGGGCCTTGTAATTATGGAAGCCGGCGCGGAGGATTTTTCTGATGAAAAGAGCCTTGCCGACTGCATGGTTACGGTTTCATATTGGCAGAAGGGAAAGGTTCTCTTTTTAAGTTGCGACTATAATTCACCAATGAAGAACAAGTACAGCTTTGCCTTTTTTATTTCTTCAAAAAGCGTGATGGATTTTTACGGAAAAGGAAAGCCCTTCCCCTCCTACATTTTTTCTTATCTTGGTTACCCGGGGCCAATAGCTGCGGACGTGGTTACGTCTCCCTTCCAGCTTCTTATTATGTGGTTGGTGTTCAGGGATTTTAACCTTGGCGGGTGAAGGGGCACTTGGAAAAAATAAAAAGGGCTCCCTTTTTTTGCAAAAGAGAACCCTTTACGTCTAGAAAAAGTCTAGTCTCGTTTATTGTTCAATGTAATCTTATATTTTATCTTGCCATCGCTGTAAAGAGCATACATGTACCATTTTTCATAGTTATTGTAGATATCACTACTCTTGGATTTTTCATGGAGTAAATTATTGTTCGAGTCGTACTCGTACCATTTTTCATAGTTATCGTAGTCATTACTACCCTTGGATTTTTTATGGATTAAATTGTTGTTTGAGTCGTATTCAAACCACGTTTGACTAATATCATCTTCACCCCAGTCGCGATCGGGATCTCTACCAATAGCTTTTTTGTAAGTAATATTTTCATTTGCATCATATTTGTATGTAAATGAGGTGTCGTAAATGAATTCTCGGTGAGATGTTTGAGTGTCGGAGTGTGTATAGATTACATTTCCTTTGTCATCGTATTGGTAACGGTCGTATGTGTGGAATTCTTCTCCATTTGATATGGATTCTATAACTTTTCCATCTTTGTTATAAATTTCATAATCTGAGCTGCCATCTTCCGAACGTTCTGTTGTTCCGTCAGACCTTTTTGTGTAACTGTAGTTTTTTGTTCCGTCTTTAGTACGCTTAGTAATTAGGCGGTCTTCATCGTCGTAGGTATACTCTGTGACATAAGTTGGGTCTATGCCAGAGCTTTTTTCTAGTTCAAGGATGATATTTTTGCGCTCATCATATTGTTCTATGGATGATATGACTTTTGTGCCTTCGTCATCCTTTCCTGCAAGATAAACTTCGCCTTCTTTATTCCATGCTTTGTATTTTTCAACGATAAAATTGTAGAAGTTGTCCGCACCTGAAGATAGTTCTACTTCTTGGCCAGTGCTTGTTTTGTATTTTATAGAGGAACCTTCTACAAGGCCTTCAAATTGATTGTTTTTGTCGTCTGCAGAAAACATCTGGAAGGTATTTTTAGCAGAGTCCTCTTTGTAGCTAAATGACATTTCTTCTCTGGTTTTGCTATCAAAGTATTGTGCGCTTCCGTCTTTGTTAAATGAAATAATGTAGCCATAAAACTCGGACTTGTCATTCAGGAAGCCAGCCGAATATACTTTTCCGGCAAGGGCACTTTCTTTTATATTCTTTTTTCCAGAACTGCTGCAACTTGCAAATGGCATTACAGCAAGAAGTCCAAATGCGGCCAATATGTAATGATTTAATTTCATTGAAAAATCTCCTAACTTGTGTGTTTAGTTTTTTGTGTATACGAGCATGTCTTCTTGTATGGTTTTGTTTTCGGGATTATAGGTGAATTCGTGTGTTTCTCCGTTTTCAAGCGTTACGGATATTGTGTTTTCTTCTTCGTTGAATTCGTATGTACCATTCATTTTTCCGAATGCAGAGGAATTCAGAACCACTTTGTTGCCTCCCTTAAAAGAGAAGCTTGATTTGATTCCCAGAACTTCCATTGAATATGTTCCGCTGATTTTGGAACCGCAACTCATGAACATAATTCCTGCTGTTCCTATAAGAAATGATGCAGCAAGTTTTGTAAAGAATTTTGAAGTGATTTTCATAAAAACTCCTTTATAGTGGATTGCAAAATTTTTTGTTCAAGGCGATTTTTCGAACGAAGTGAGAAAAATCGCCTTGAGGCTGTTATGTCAACAGCC
>DFJV01000166.1:0-12169 GCA_002373205.1 Treponema sp. UBA3662 | reverse complement strand
CAGCCTCAAGGGTATACCCTTGAGGTTTTTTTAAGAAAAAAATATATATGTTTACAAATGTAGGGTATTATGCCTAGGGAAACGCTGATTAATGTCATTTTCAGGCTCGCTGGAAACTTCGTTGCGGAGCACCAACCGTGGTTCGACTGTGCTTACAACCGTGGTTCGGCGGGCCGCTGGAGACTGGGCTTTTACAGATGCTGAATCAAGTTCAGCATGACGGAGTGGTGGCCGCTTCCTAAGCGTAGTCGAAGGGTGACGGTGGTTCGACAGGCTCACCAACCGTGGTTCGACTGTGCTCACCAACCGTATATTTTGTATTGGGACAGACCCTGAATCAAGTTCAGCATGACGGAGTGGTGGCCGCTTCCTGAGCTTAGCCGAAGGGTGACGGTGGTTCGACAGGCCGCTGGAAACTTCGTTGCGGAGCACCAACCGTGGTTCGACAGGCCGCTGGAAACTTCGTTGCGGAGCACCAACCGTCCGATAATGGCATTGTTCTGGATTAATTTGTGGTTCCTTAGGAATGGCTGCCTATTGCTTTACCTGCTCAATTTTTATGCCTTTGCCAAATTTTTCCAGGACTTCTTTTAGCTTGGGAACAAAGTTGCGGTCAAAGATGTAGGTTGCCTTTGCTAAAACTGCGCCGTCGTCGTAGCGGAGGAAGCAGACTGCAACGGGATAGGCATTCTGGAATTCAAAGATGTAGATGCAGTCTGACTTTAGCTTCTTGCTTACGAAGGATTTTTCGCTTTCCAAAAGGCTTGCCGCCGCAAGTTCTGGTGAACCAATTCTGGCGTTCCAGCTTGCGGGAATTGCACTTACAAAACGCTTGTTCATTTCTTCTTTTAGCGGGGCTGAATAGAAGTCTTCTTCTGGATTTTTCCAAGTGCCGGATAAGTCCATCCTGTTAAAGAGGAAGATTCCAAAGTTGTAGAAGTCTCCGCTCAGGCAATATACCGCGCTTGATTTTGACACGTTGCCCGATGCGATTTCTTTCATTTTTTCTGCGATGCCATCGTTGCCGTTGGACATTAAATTAAGGAATGATTGGTTTCCTGCTTTTTCCTTCATTAGCGAGATTAGGGAAAGGCCGTGTTCCATAAGCGTCTTTGGCTTTTTGCTCTTGGCTTTTGCGCTACAGGCTAGGCAAAGGATTGTTAAAAGAATTGTTGCTGTAAGGATTGATTTTTTCATTTTGCTTTCTCCATTAGGGCTTTGCCTTGTCTTGGGCTAAAAGGCAGGTGTCTCGAAGGTAGCCGCGCTCGGTCAGATATCGGCAATATTATAGCGGATTAACGGCAAGATATAAAGGGGAATTTTTGTTTTGGTTTGGGGTTTGTTTTGCCGGTGGTTCGACAGGCCGCTCGAAGCTGCGCTGCGAAGCACCAACTGTATGTTTTGTATTGGGACAGACCCTGAATCAAGTTCAGGGTGACGGTGGTTCGGCAGGTCACTGGAAGTTGCGCTTTTACAGATGCTGAATCAAGTTCAGCATGACGGAGTGGTGGCCGCTTCCTGATCGTAGTCGAAGGGTGACGGTGGTTCGACTGTGCTCACCAACCGGGGGGCGTTACGGGGGGCTTGCCCCCTGTAGAGGGGGTAGAACGCAACGAAGTGCGGGCGTAGGGGGAGACTTCCCCCCCCTTTTTTTTAATTTAGGCTTGCTGGAAAAGGGTTAGGACTTTGTCCGGGCAGGCCTTGATGCATTCGCCGCAGCTGGTGCATTTTGAGTAGTCTACGACAGGAATGCCGGAGCTTACGTCTATGCAGCCTTCGGGGCATTTTTTTGCACACATGCCGCACTTGAAGCAGCCGGCTGAACAGTCTTTGCGGATTTGCGGCTTGTTGTCGCTTTTATTTGCGCAGACGGCAACAGAACCTTTTGTGTTTGCGTCAAAGAGGGTAAAGAGCTTTTTGGGGCATGTCTTTACGCATTTTGCACAACCGGTGCATTTGCTTCTGTCTACGACTGGGAGTCCGTCTTTTCCCATGCTAAGGGCACCAAACTGGCAGGCTTCCACGCAGTCGCCAAGTCCTATGCAGCCAAAGGCACAGAGCTTTGTTCCGTTTGCAGTAAGCTGGGCAGCGGCACAGGTTTTTACGCCGTTGTAGATGCCCTTGCTTTTTGCACATTCATTGGTTCCGTGGCAGGCAAGGAAGGCAACTTTTTTTTGCGCACTTCCACCTGCAACGCCTAATATTTCTGCTATCTTTTTTGCAGTAGCTTCTCCACCGGCAACGCATCCTGTGACCGGGGCCTCTCCCTTTACTACAGCCTGGGCAAAAGCAGCGCATCCTGCATAACCGCAGCCACCGCAGTTTCCACCGGAAAGGAAAGAGATAATCTGTTCAATTTTTGGGTCTACCTTGACCGCAAAAACTTTTTTGAAAAGTCCGAGCAGCACTCCAAGCACGAGTCCCAATACAGCGGCCACGACAACCGTATCAATAATAATATCCATCACAGCCCCCTATTTTATAAGTCCCTTGAATCCAAGGAACGCCATGCTCAAAAGACCGGCTGCCACGTAGAGAATAGGAGTCCCCTTGAATGCCTTTGGAACTTCTGCGGTCTTGAGCTTTGCGCGCACTCCGGACATAATCACCATGCTAAGAAGGAATCCGATTGCGGAACCAAAAGCATATACAAGGCTCTGTCCGTAGTTGTAGTTCTTCTTGATGCAGTTGATTGTAATGCCAAGAACTGCGCAGTTGGTTGTAATGAGCGAGAGGTAGATACCCATAGAAGAGTACAAGGCCGGGGCTGATTTTTTAAGGTAGAATTCCACAAGCTGTACAAGGGATGCTATTACAAGGATGAAGATGAGCGTCTGGAGGAATTCAAGCTGGTTTGGAACCATTACAAGGCGGTAGATTGGCCAGGTAACGGCTGTTGCAAGCACGATTACGAATGTGGTTGCAAGACCCATGCCGGTTGCCTTTCCTGTTTCGCTCGTCATTCCAATGAAGGGACAAATTGCAAGGTACTGGATAAAGACAACGTTGTCTATAAGCATTGACTGAATAAAAATCTTTAGGAAATCCATTATTGAACCTCCTTCTGGGCTTTTGCGTTTTTAGCGTTCTGGAATGACTGGTTTATGGCGGCGACGATTCCAAAGACAATGAAGCCTCCGGGTGCGCTGTTCAAGATGCCAATCCTAAAGCTTTCCGGGATAAGTTCCACTTTGAGGGCTGTACCTGCAAGGAGTGTGCCTGCGCCAAAGAGTTCGCGGATGAGGGATATTGCAACAAGAACGATTGTGTAGCCAATTCCCATTCCAATACCGTCCAATACAGATTCGCCGATTGAATTCTTTGATGCGAATGCTTCCACGCGTCCCATGATGATGCAGTTTACTACAATGAGCGGAAGGAAGACTCCCAATGCATCGTAGAGTGACGTTACGAATGCCTGAAGTACAAGCTGTACGATTGTGGTAAAGGCTGCGATTACTATGATGAATACGGGAAGCCTTATGGAAGACGGAATGCATTTGCGGAAGAGGCTGATTACAAGTTCGCTCATAACAAGAACGAAGGTCATGCCTGCCCCCATGCCAAGTCCGTTAAAAATGCTGGTTGTGATTCCCAGGGAAGAGCACAAGCCTATGTTTAAAATCAAAAGGGGGTTTTCTTTTAGAATGCCTTTTGTGATTATTGCGAGCTTTGAACTCATTTGCCTGCCTCCTTCAAGTACTTGTCGATTACGTCGCAACCTGTCTGCAAAAGGCCTGCCACACCGTTGCTTGTTATGGTGGCACCTGTTATTGCGTCAAAGGTCTGGCCTGCCTTAAAGCCGTCTGCCACCTTCTTGCCCTCAAACTGTTCGTAGAAAGTCTTTCCGTTTGCAAGCTTAAAGCTGGGGTCGCTGGCTTTAATTCCAAAGCCGGGGGAGTCAGTGTTTTCCAGGAAGCGCATTCCGGTAACAATGCCGTCTGTGCTTACGCCGAACATTATTGTAGCGTGGTCGTAGGTAGGGCCAGAAACCTTTGCTACGGCACCGATTACATTTCCACCCTTCTTTGCAAAGTAGAGGGAATCAATCGGGAGAGAGTCGTCCTTTACCTGCTCAAAGTCGTCTGCGTCTGCAAATACAGCCCGCATTGCCTCGTTAGCCTTGCGGATGTTGTTCTGTTCTATGACGGGGGCAGTAAAATTGTTTACGAGTGCCAGGACCGTGCATGAAGCTACAGCATAAACTGCAAGAATCAGCCCCAGTTTTAGCATGGAAAATATGCCTTCGTTTTTTGTGCTTGTGTTTGAACTCATTTTGCGCCTCCCGTGTAAACCGCCGCTTTTTTGCCGTAGCCGTACTTGCGGGAAGTTAGTTTGTTAAGGAATGGGGTTACAAAGTTCATGATGAGGATGCTGAACATAACTCCTTCCGGGTAGCCGCCGAATCTTCTGATGAGGAAAGTGATGAGTCCGCATCCCGCTCCAAATACAAGGCGTCCTGGTTTTGTAACAGGAGTCGTTGCATAGTCTGTTGCCATGAATGTTGCACCAAAGATAAGTCCGCCGGTGCAGAGTGCAAAAATTGTCTGCGTTGCGTCGAAGGAAGTTGAGCAGAATGTGCATACTGCGCAAGTTGCAACCATTGCAAGCGGGGCACGCCAGTCAATAATGCCTGTAACAAGAAGGAATACAAATGAAAGCAGGATGAGTGCTATTGAGCCTTCGCCAATACAGCCAGCCCTGTTTCCAAAGAAGTACTGCCAAATGGCATCGCTGTCTGCCACAAAAGAGCCAGCCTTTATCTTGCTGAGCACTGTTGCAGAAGAAACTGCGTCTGCGTTGGAAGGTCCTGTAAGAAGCCAGTTCATTTTGCTAACTTCTGTGGCAGGGTCAAACCAAGCGCTCATTGCTCCTCCAAAGCTAAGGAACATAAAGCCGCGGCCTGTTAAAGCCGGGTTAAAGACGTTGCTTCCAAGTCCGCCAAAAAGTCCCTTTGCAACCACGATTGCAACTGCGTCCCCAACAAGAACCATCCAAGTTGGAACTGTAGAAGGAAGGACAAGGGCAATCAAAACGCCTGTTACCGCTGCGGAAAGATTTTTTACCGCAACCTTCTGCTTTGTAGCTTTCTGGAAAAGGTATTCAAATACAATGCAGCCTGTTACGGATGCAAGGATTGTTATAAAAGCCCTAAGACCAAAAAGGTAGACTCCGTAAACGCATTCAGGCAGCATGGCAATAAGAACCGTGAGCATTATGCGCTGGGTTGTGTCTCCCTTTGTAAAGTGGGGGCTTGAAGATAGGAATATTTCGTTGAATTTTGATGTGGGTTCAGTCGCGCTCATTTTGCCCCTCCTGTTGGCGCTGTGGTTGAAGAAGCAGTATTTGCTGCCGCGTTTGCAGCCTTTGCCGTCGCTTTTGCGCCTTCCGCCATCTGGGTTCTTACAATGCCCTTTCCAAGACGGATTCTTTGGACAAGGCGCACGTTTGCAGGGCAGACGTAAGAGCAGCATCCGCATTCAATGCAGTCCATAAGGCCGTATTTTTTTGCGTCCGCAATTTCTTCTGCCTTTACCGACTTTACAATCATCACTGGGGTAAGGTGCATGGGGCAGGCGTCTACACAGTGGCCGCAGTTGATGCAGGGGTCTTCTTCCGTAAGGTAGGTCTCTTCTTTTGTAAGGAAGGTTATGCCGCTTGTACCTTTTGCAACAGGGAACATGGGGCTTTGCATGGCGAATCCCATCATTGGGCCTCCGCTTACAATCTTTGCAACCGCTCCATCCTTTACGTCAAATGTTTGGGGGATAAGGTCTCCAACAAGAGTTCCGACCGGGACGCGTATGTTGCAAGGCTTTGCGCAGGCACCACCGCTTATGGTAAGGGGACGGTCAATCAGTGGCTTTCCAAGGCGGAAGGCATCGCTTATTGCGCAGACGGTTCCAACGTTGCAGATAACAGCCCCTGCATCTGCCGGAAGCCCGCCAGCCTTTACCTCGCGCTTGAGGACTGCTTCTATAATGTTCTTTTCTGCACCCTGGGGGTACTTGGTCTTTACAAGTGCAACCGACATCTTGTCCGAAAGCTTTTGTTCAGCAATTTCTTTTTCCAGAAGCGGCTTTATGAATGCCTTGTTGTTTTCCAGAACGATGATTCCCTTTGCGCCAACAATGTTCATGACGATGGAAAAACCGTCTACGACCTTTTTTGTGTCTTCCTGCAAAGTCCTTTCGTCTATGGTAAGATATGGCTCACATTCAGCTGCATTCAGGAGGACTGCCTCGATGTGCTTTTCCGGGGCTATGGTAAGCTTTACGTGGGTTGGGAAAGAAGCTCCACCCATGCCAACTATGCCGGCATCGCGGATTCTTGCAAGGGCCTCTTCCTTTGTGCAGGAGAAGGGGTCAAGAGGAGGCATAAAGTCTGTTTCCATTGAGGAAATGTCTGTTGAATCTGCCTCGATTATTATGCAGGGCACCAAAGAGCTTCCCGTAACAAGGCAATTCTGGATTTTCTTTACTTTGCCCGAAACGGAGGAATGAACTGGAGCGGCCATGAATTTGTCGCTTTTGGCAATGACCTGGCCCCGCTTTACGGTATCGCCGGTCTTTACAAGGGGAGTGTTAGGCGCACCGCCCATAGTTACCGGAATGGTTACCAATTTAGTTGAAGGAAACACATCCGTAACCTTACACTCACGGCTAAGTTCCTTCATCTCGGGAGGGTAAATTCCCCCGTTAAATGTTAGCGTTTTCATGGCAACAATTATACAATATATAGGAAAAAAAAGATAGTGTCATAAAGTTGCAGTAATGGCCTTCTGAATCATCTTCTGGAGCATATTGCAATTAAAACCGGCGGTTAAAATATGCAAACCGCATCTTGCAATTTTTCCCCTGAACTGCAAACAAGCAGCGCCACGGACGGCGCGTTGTTTCTTTGCAATACAAATGTGGCAAGTTTTTGTAAGAAAACTTGCGGGTAAAAATTGCAAGGACGCAATTTTTACCCGCTTTCCAGGGTTCCGTGGGGCCCTGCCCACTCCATTGCCGGAGGTTCGGCCCTTCGACTAGCTCAGGGACCTCACCACCGGCAACGCGTTCCGCGCCCTTCCAATCGGGGCTAAGCTTGTGGGGAAAGTATGGCTCAGTGTTTACCGGTCGTCAGCATCTTCTGGTTTTGTGGGTTTAAGTAAAAGCTCTCCGTTACTGCCTTTGGTTAGTTCAAGAAAAAGTTTAATTTCGTTCTTTTGAAACCTTGCAGGAAGATCCTGCTGGTCCCGCTTTACAATAAAGCCGTCGGAAAAAGAAAATGTCTTGCTTACGGCTATGCTTCCGTCTTCTTCCTTAAGCTGAATTTTTACGTCTTTTACAGCCTGCTCAATTTGTGAATCAGAAAGGCTCTTTTGGTCAAGTTCTGTCACATATACAAAACCATCTTTTATCGGCATGGAAAAATCGCGGTCTTTTCCATTGTAACTTGTAGAAACAGAAAAACTGCTTCCGCTCTGGTTGAATATTTGCACGCATATTCTGTATCTTGTTTTCTTTTCCCCATCGCAGGATGCAAAACTTGCAAGCAAAATCTGCGCAAAAATCACCAGAAAGAAAAGATATGGCTTCTTTTTCATACCGCTCTCCTTTTTTAGACGCATATTGTGGTAGGCCGCTTGAATTTTTCCTCATACTCTTCTTTTAGTATAGAAAAGACCCGTCTTCCTTCGTAGTGGTCTTTGCGCCAGAAAAAATCGCGGAAGGTCCCTTCGTAAGTAAGGCCGCATTTTTCTATGACCTTTCGTGACGCTTCGTTTTCTGTGCGGCAGTCTATTTCAATCCTGTGCAGGTTGATTTTTTCAAAGCCAAAGGCAATGACCGCTTTTGTCATCTCGGTGGCATATCCTTTTCCCTGGAAGGCCGGCCCGACAACATATTCAATTTCGCCATGCCGGTTTTTTGTGTCCATCGTAAAATAAGCGATTTGCCCTATGCATTCACCCGACTCTTTTTCTATAACTGCCCATCGGTAATAATCATCCTTTGAATACGAAACGATATACTTTGTGTCAAATAAACTCTTAACCGCCTCTGGGGTTGGGTAGTATGGCTCGCCGTAATCATATTGCGTCTTTTCATCGGAAATCCAATTCCGGAGCATTGAATCAATGTCCGTGTATTCAAAACGGCGCAGAATCAATCGTTCTGTCTCTATCGTTTGCGTTCCAACATGAGTAAGCATACAATCCACCTTTTTTCTTAACGATATAGTAAATTGCCCTAGTGGTCAACAGAGGAAGTATTTGTAAAAGGTTGGTGCAAATGTTAGCGGTTGTGTGTCGGTACAGACCCTGAAACAAGTTCAGGGTGACTGTTGTTTGTTATTCGATACGCTGGGGAACGTAATGCGTACTTGCCACGGAGGGATATTTACCTCTTTCTTACCAAATAGTAACAAGCGCATGGATGCGCGGCTTAGTAGCATGCAGAAGCCTCTGGCTTCTGCAATACCCAAGAAAATCCACGGAGGGATTTTCTTATGCGTACTTGCCAATGAATACCGAGCCAAGGATGGCGGGTTAGCAACATGCAGAATTGCACAGCGATTCTGCAATCATAAAAAAAATCCACGGATGGATATTTACCTCTTTCTTGCCAAATAGTAACAAGCGCATGGATGCGCGGCTTAGTAGCATGCAGAAGCCTCTGGCTTCTGCAATACCCAAGAAAATCCACGGAGGGATTTTCTTGGGTCATACGCCCGATTGGAAGGGTGGCGTAGCCAGACCGCCGCAGGCGGGCCGGAGCGAAAGCGTAGCCCTGGAAAGCGGGTGACGCGATAGGCTTTCTGTCGGATTAGCCAAAAGACAGGATGGTAGAACTAAAAAAAGTACCGTCCAGAAAAACTTGGGGATTAATATTGGAGTTAGCTTTAGCTTACCCACCGCAGCCATTTTACAAAAATATATAGCAAATTTTAAGTGCATGTGTTATAATTTTGTTTAATCTATAACTTTTATAGAAGTTGGCAATAAAAATTTGAGTTTTAATTTGTATTGCTGCAAGTACGGA
This sequence comes from Treponema sp. UBA3662, assembly GCA_002373205.1. Classification (GTDB taxonomy): domain Bacteria; phylum Spirochaetota; class Spirochaetia; order Treponematales; family Treponemataceae; genus Treponema_D. The sequence continues at coordinate 3,143 of DFJV01000166.1, read as the reverse complement.
TGCTGTTTTTCCGGAAGATTGTATCTTCTGCCTGCTTCCGTGCAAGAGAGGTTTTACTATATGCCAAAAGTTATGTCTTACAAGGCCGGTTCAATAATTTTTTTTGCTGGAGACAAGGACGACAGGATTTTTATTCTTCAGAACGGAAAGGTTGAACTTTCTGCGGTTGATATAGTTTCGGAGTTGGAGATTAAGGAGCAGGTTAAGCAGGGGGACTTTTTTGGCGTAAAGAATGCGCTCATCAAGGAGCAGAGGACAGATACGGCCCGTGCTGTTACAGACTGCCAGGTTATTGCCCTTACCCCCCAGGAATTTGAGAAGAGCTTTTCTGCAAACAGGGAAGTTATGCTAAAGATGCTTACCAGTTTTAACCGCTCGCTTCGTTCCCTTCACTACAGCACGGAGACTTTGCTAAAGAAGCGCGATACCGCTGCGACCAGGGAAGACGGCATGTTTGCCATTGCAAAGGCCTATTTTAATTCCGAGCGTTATTTTTCTGCGGTTTACCAGTGCGAAAAACTTTTGCGCGACATTCATGAGCTTGCCAATAAGGATGCTATTACGGAGCTTTTGGGAGAGGCCCGCGTAAAGGCTTCTTCACAGGCGGAGATGGAGCTTAAGAGCCATTCTTCTGCTTCTTCTTCCGACGACGAAAGCAAGACCATAAAGCAGTTTTCTCTTCCTGTATTTGACCGCTTTACAAAGAAATACAGCGACGGAGACGTAATTATCTCTGAATTTACAAAGTCAAAGTCTTTCTATTTTGTTAAGTCCGGCGAGGTGGCTGTAGAAAAGCTTATCAACGGCAACATGAAGAGGTACGGTATTGTAAAGCCGGGCGAAATCTTTGGCGAGATGGAACTTTTGGAGGAGAGCACAAGGCAGGCCACTGTCGTTGCAAGAGGTTCTGTTTCCTGCCTTAAGTTCAACAAGGACAATTTTAATTCCGTAGTTGTGAATAATCCTATTATTGCCATGAACATGCTGCGCCTGGTCTGCAAGCGTATTTTTGAGCAGAGGCGCGACCTTAAGATTCTTTGTATTAAGGACTGGAGCGTTCGCATTGCGGATGTTTTCTTAAAGTATGTGGAAGTTCAGAAGCCTGTTGGTGCGGACGAGGAAGACCAGAAGCGCACGATAAGCTGCACAATCGACGACATTTCCCAGGATGCAAACCTTTGCCTTAACGACACCCGCGATGAACTGAACAAATATGTTTCCCGCAACAAAATTGCAATTTACGACGACCGCATCGTAATAAAGAACATAATGGACATGAAGCGTACGGTAGATTCCTACTACGCCAACAAGGAAGAAGAAAAGAAGGGGCAGAAAAAATAAGGCAAAACATGGAAAGCAGTTTTGGGGTTACTGCCAGCATTTACAGATGCTTTCTTTGGTCAAGATTTGTAGATAATCTGCCATCATGCCAAACTTGTTTCGGCATCTGTACTGGTTGCAGCGTAATGAGGGGCTGTCCAAAAAGTTTAAGTCACAGTGTCATTCCGAACTGCTACGCCACATTCGCACGCACTTGCTACGAATGTGGATTCGGAATTTATGCACTGTATATGGTGTAGATGCTGAAATTGGTTGCAAGCAACCGTGTTCAGCATGACATTGCTTTCAGAACAGCCCCGACGCTAGGCGGTTAAGTTTTTATAAGAGCTTCCGGGGGAACGCCTCTCCCCAAAGCGGAGGCAGGCATTTTTTTTGCTAAGCGGTCAAATTATTTCCCCGGTCAAATTATTTTTTTCCAAACAAATCAATGTAGCCAGCAATGAATACCGCCGCAATGATAACCGGGGCAATAAACTTGATGTAGAATTTTATGACCTTGTTGTTGGGGAATTTTACCCCCTTGCCTGTGTTCACTTCTGCAATGAATTTGTCCCAGCCCCAGCCGTACTTCCATGAGCAGAAGAGGATAAAAATCAGCGAGCCAAGCGGAAGAAGGTTCTGGCTTACGAGGAAGTCTTCAAAGCCGTCTATTGAAAGCCCCAGGATTCTGACTTTTTTCCAGACATTCATGCCAAGCGCGCATGGTATGGAAAGAATTGTTACCAGCACAAAGTTTACCGCAACAGACTTTTTCCTAGACCAGTTCCACTTGTCCATTGGGAAGGCCACAATGTTTTCAAATACAGCGATTACCGTGGAAAGGGCTGCAAAAGACATAAAGAGGAAGAAGAGTGTGCCGAATATTCTGCCGGGTACTGCGCCCATGGAATTGAATACGTTGGGAAGCGAAAGGAATACAAGTCCAGGCCCGGATGAAGGTTCAACTCTAAAAGCGAAACTTGCGGGAAAGATAATAAGCCCGGAAAAAATTGCCACAAAGGTGTCCAGCCCTATTACGCGGAGTGATTCACCGGTAAGCGAATAGTCCTTTCCGATATACGAACCGAATATTTCCATTGAACCGATACCAAGGCTAAGCGTAAAGAAAGCCTGTCCCATGGCAGCATAAAGCAGTGGCCAGATACCGTCTTTCATTGCGTTGCCAAAGTCTGGCATTAGGTACCATTTGTAGCCGCCAGATGCACCCGGCAAGAAAAAGGAGTAGACTGCAAGACCAATCATGATTACAAAAAGGGCAGACATCATTATTTTTGTGATTCTTTCTACACCATTCTTTAGGCCAAGAAAGCAGGTACCAAAACCAATGACGATTACAAGAGCCATCCAGAAGATAAGCGTAAGGGGGTCACCTGTGGTTGCCTTAAAAGTAGATGCAACCTGTTCGCTAGACATGCCGGAAAGCTGACCGCTTGCCATCTGGTAGAAATACTTAAGGAACCAGCCTGCAACGACCGTATAGAACATCATAAGCAGGTAGTTTCCAACAATGGCAAAGTTTCCGTAGATATGCCACTTTTTGCCCTGGGGTTCAAGCTCCTTGAATGCCCTTGCAACGCCCCTCTTGGAAGCCCGGCCAATTGCAAATTCCGCAAGCATTACCGGAAGTCCCAGTATGATAAGAAAAACTAGGTAGATAAGGACAAAAGACGCTCCGCCGTATATTCCTGTAATATAGGGGAAGCGCCAAACATTTCCAAGACCAATTGCACATCCGGCGGAAAGCAAAAGAAAGCCCAGCCTTGTGCCTAAAGTTTCTCTGTTTTTTATATCGCTCATAAGGG
>DFJV01000125.1:9923-11009 GCA_002373205.1 Treponema sp. UBA3662 | reverse complement strand
CAGGAAGCCCAACCCCAAATAATGGAGATGGTAAAAAGCATGGAAATGACGAGCATAACGATGCTATAGATAAAAAAATCGAGCAAATAAAAAAGGATGGCGGAACGGATATTCGTAAGAATCAGCAACAGGTGAATGCAAAAGGAGAGCTAGTTGGACGAAACAGACCCGATGTTCAATGGAATGATGGTGATGGAAATCATCATTGTTGGGAAATTGATCACAATCCAACTAATTCTGCAAAGCATAGGGCTGTAATAACTGCAAATGATCCTGCTGCTATAGTAGAGTTGCAGATATTACAGTAAATGGAGGGAAAAAAATTGTTTTTAAGCTTTGGTCTATTTTTTGACATAAAGGATATACATGCTTTTTGTACTAATGAATTATTTGATTTATCAAAGTATTCAAATTTGGATATTACCTTTGTTCACGAGGAAATCAAAAAAGATGATATAAAATATTTAAATAAGGCAGCTGGCTTAAAAGATTATGATGGTTATTTATTTAGACAAAAAGATTCTTTTGTTATTTATATAAATAATCTTTCAGATAATTGGATTACGAATATTGAGTTTACCTGTGCAAAATATGGGTATACGGGACTTTATATTTTTGTTGATACAGAAAGTATGTTCCCTGCTTATAAATTGTATTATTTCAAAGGTAATAAAAAACGTATTATTTATAGCATAAAAGATGGTGAACGCTGGGTATTTTTTAACCATGGGAAACCTCAAGATTTTGAAATGGGAGAATTGTACAACGAACGTGGAGCTACAAAGAAATTTAATTATGAGAAATTAGTTTTGTTCTGTAAAAATTTAGGAGTAAATCTTGAAAGTCAAGAATTACTGATTCCAACAGAAAGTGTATACCATACCTATGCAAAATAATTTTTGTTTGATAAATTTTATTATATTTATTCAAATTATTCGTAATTTTTTTTACTCCTTTAACCGTAAAGCAATATAATGATTCCCGGATTCCTATGCAAAAAAGAATTTTTCTGGTAGGATATAGCAAAATAAATTTGGAGGCAAAGAAAAGACAGGAAAAGCTTGCATAAAACTGGCATAAAGTCCC
>DFJV01000125.1:0-9798 GCA_002373205.1 Treponema sp. UBA3662 | reverse complement strand
ACGCTATATAGACCCGGATGGAAGGTTTTCAATATCATGGGCTATACGGCCTTTAGAAAAAATAGCTTCAAGCGCAGTTGTAAAGGCCGGCTCTAAAACAGCGGCAAAACTTTCTCTCTGTGCAGCAGATGGTCCCTTGCCTGTCGGGGAAATTATTTCCGGCATCTGGACACTGTATGATATTTACCAGTTTGCAAGACATGCGCAATCCCGGAAAAATGACATACTGTCGCAACAGCCGACAGAAAGTTCTGCCGCACCAAATCCGAATTGGCATAAGAATGACATTCCTGAAGAGGACAAAGATGAAATAGCGGAACATTCATACGATGGCGGGCATCAGCATGATATAAACGGCTTAAGCCGGAAAGATGAAAAAGGCATTCGGGATAAAATTGATGAGATTTTGACAAATCCAGAGACCCGGGTGGAAACAAGAAAATCTGACGGAGCAACACTATATATGGATCCAGATGGAAATGCTTTGATTTATAATCCAAATGCATTGGACAATAAAGGAACTTTGTTTTACCCAACTGAAAAAACTCCTGATGTTTTTTTTGAGACTTTTAGAAAACAAAATTATAAATAAAGAACCTTGCTTTACTAAGTGAACCAGGCTTTGGTATGTGCTATTTGATTAGAACAATAAACAAAACATTAATTTTAAGGAGTTTGCAAAATTGATTGAGGACGAAGATTTAAAGAATTTTTTTGCAAGGATGCCAAAAAGACCCCTCCCCACCCTTAGCGAATGTATTGATCGATGGTCAAAAAGGACTCGGGATTATCTTAGGTGGGAAAAGATAGGTATAGACGATTATTTGCTTGCTTTATACGGAAGACAACGAATTGAGGAATTGCTAGACGAGGAGGAAATGTCGGAGGAGCAAAGAAAAGAACTTGAAGCTGCTGACAAAAGATTTATTGAATTAAGCAAGGAAACAAAGAAATCGGTTATTAGCGATATAAAGGCAAGTGGGTCTGCTAAAAAGAAGAGGTATTGGTTTGCATACCGTCTTCTTTCTTCGCATTATGAAGAGTGGCTTTTATATGCGCGATTTTAACTAATGAGAGGATATGTTAGCCTAAATTGCAAGTTATCAATTTTCCAACTTTCTATGCAAAAAAGAATTTTTCTGGTAGGATATAGCAAAATAAATTTGGAGGCAAAGAAAAGACAGGAAAAGCTTGCATAAAACTGGCAGAAAGCCCCTGCCAGTCCTACATATGGCGGTTTGTATGCATACGCGGCCAACAACCCGGTACGCTATATAGACCCTACTGGGCAATTCATAAAAGAGGTAAAACAATTCTGTTTTGGAGTGAAACAGGCCTGGGGGAGGATGAAACAATTCGGCAGTTTTTTAAAAGATGGATTCAGTCGGTGGGGTAGTGCGGCTATGAATCCGGAAGACATTAATTCATTAAATAGGGTAACCGATTTTATGAATGAAAATCCTAGTTTTTGGGGAGCATTAGGCGCTACAGGGGCATTAGTCGCTGTGGGATTTTCTAGTTATAAAAACAGTGAAAAAATGAAAAACTTTATAGATGAGGCAATTTATTTGGCTTATTCAATAAATAGAGACCTGTTGAATATTGGAATAGATATTCAAAAAAGGACTTATAACTATAACCAAGATACTGGATTTTGTTTAGTTTTTGATTTTTCAAAAACTTTTTTTGCAGACTCAGGATTTGATTTAGCCTCTGATTCTGTTATTAAAATGCCATTTAATAATTCAACATCATTGGTTACAAAATTGAATGAGTTTCTATATATATCGTTCTCTTCCCCATTACAAGAATCTGAATTAAAAGGTTTTGAATTATCTATCAGTATTTCCCATAAATTTTAGGAGGCTTAAATTATGAAAAAACAAATACTAATATACATCTTTCTTTTTATTTTTACAGGAAAAACATTTGCTCAAACTTTCATTGACGAGCGAATTAAAGAAGCAGAAAGGTTATACTGCACAAATCAATTTAAGGAAGCGTTGTATTTATTGAATGACGTAATTAGTCAAAACCCAAATGATATGTATGCATTGTTAGACCGAAGTTGTGTTTTTGATGCGCTTAATGAATATGAAAAAGCTTTGCACGATATAGAAATAGTTATAAAAGATAATCCGTCTAATATTAAGGCGCGCCATTTTAGGGGCGGAATATACGAAAATTTAGGGGAACACGAAAAAGCCATTGAAGATGAGAACTTTGTTTTGAATCTTGTTCCTGATTTTTCTTCTGGATTGAATGTCAGAGGATTGGCGTACGGAAGATTGGGGCTGTACGAAAAATCCTTGAATGATTTCAATAATGCTATCAATAGTGCTTTTGTACATAATGAATATCCAGAAATATATTATTTAAATAGAGCAAATACTTATTATTTTATGAAAAATTATTCAGAATCCTTAAATGACTTGGAATGGGCTTTACATTTCAATAATATAAATCCAGAATCGATGCTTTTAATGAGCAAAATATTAAGGGCGACTGGAAAGTATGAGGAATCTATAAAATGGGTTTCGGATTTAATAAGTATAAAAGATGATTATTATGAAGCATACTATTTGAGGATAATTGACTATCTTCAGCTTAAGAAATTTGATAATGCAAAACGAGATTTGGACATCATAAAAAAGAGCTCATCAAAATTTTCTGCTTACCATGCATTACTCTCTGTTTATTTTTATTTGACAGGGGATATTGATAAATCTAAGTCTGAATATAAATTAAGCAAAGAAATAGGAAGAAATGAGAAAAATGGTTTTGTTATAAAATTAAATATGAATGATGAAATAGATGATTTTATGACAAGTTATAAGTTTGAGGAAATTATCTTTGATAAATAGCCTTTTCTATCTTTATTAATAATTTCCCCTCTAAATAACTTGGATACTGGATGCAAAAGAGATATTTTATTCTACACCAGATATAGCGTTTTTTTGCCTTGCAAAAATACCCCTGCTTATGCACATCAATGCCAATTTGTAGGAATAAAAAAATATGATGCGCAGATGGCCTAACAGGTTTTGAAGTCTTCCTTTTGCAAATAAATGCACGGCAGGGATTGGAGGGGCGGCGTAGCCGTTGCCTTTAGGCAATGGAGCGGGTAGGGGACCCGCGGAACCCCGGAAAGCCCCTTAAAGATGGCCTACTTGCCATTTTTTTGCTAGGACTTTACAAGGCCCTTCGAGAGCCTCAGGGACCGGACTTGGGGAGCCATCCGTGGCGCTATTGTTTTTTAAAAATGGCAAGCTTTTCTTTTAAGACGCAGAAGTTTTGCAGGAAAAAGTGCCGCAAGAAAGAAAAAGAGAAGATTATTCCTGCGAAGTTTTTAGGCTGTCGATTGTAAATTCGATTAACAGGCGGCTGTCTTCCAGGCTTTGCTCTCCGTATACAGAAATTTTAAAGAGGGCGCTTTCTATGAGGCTGAACAATAGGGCATCTATTTCTTTTACCGGAAGGTTTCTTATGAGGCCTTTTTTTTGTCCGCGGAGTATTACCGTTGTAAGCAAGTGTTCAAGGCGTATTACCCTGCGCTTAACCCTTTCCCTGGGGTTGCCTTCGCTTTTTTTTAGCTGCAAGAGGTAGTCCAGGAGTACGTGGAAAAGGCGGGCGTTTTTTTCGCATTCGGCACAAATTAGGCTAAAGATTTTTTTTAGGCAGTCTATCTCGTTAAGGCTTTCGTCCGCCATTATCTTTAGTATGCTTTTTTCTATGCCGCCGGTAAGCTGCTTTATGCTCCACAGGAAGATTTCGCGCTTGTTTTTAAAATAGATGTAAAGCGTAGTTCTTGTGATTGCGCAACGGTCAGCTATTTTTTGGAAGGTTACGTCTTCGTAGCCTTCTTCTATAAAAAGTTCCAGCGACTTTTCGAGTATTTCTTTTTTTCTTTTTTCGTGTTCAACAAGGACAGCCATTTTTTTTCCTTATGCGTTGTAGACGTAAAGCGTTGTGTCAAGGTTTCCAGCCTTTAAATTTTTCTGGTGGTCTGCATAGCGGCCTATGCATTTCTGGAAGCTTTTCTGGCTTGTGATTACGCCTATCTGCCAGCCGGGGAAGTCTGTAAAGAGGGATGCCATGTCTTGGTAAAGGGTTTCTGCCTGTGACTGGTCTCCGAGTCTTTCGCCGTAAGGTGGGTTGCAGAGGATAAGGCCTGTTTCAAATGGGGCTTTTAAATCTGCAAAGGAGCTTCTGATGAATTCCGGCCTTGGTATGCGGGCGTCGCTTCCGATAAGCTGCAAGGCCCTTCCTGCCGTAACGCATGCGTGTTCTGCATTCAGTGCGGAGCGTTGGACTGCATCACCGTCAATGTCGCTGCCTGTTATTCTGCATTCAACATCCGTGCGGATTTTGGCGGCTTCTTCTTTTTTTAGTTCAAGCACGCGGTTTGGGTCGTAAAAGGAAAGGTGTTCGTATGCAAAGTGCCTGCCAAGTCCTGGTGCAACGTTGTGGGCGTAGAGTGCTGCTTCTATGGCTATTGTTCCGCTTCCACAGAATGGGTCGTGCAAGGGGGTTTTTCTTCGCCACATAAGTTCCTGCAAAAGAACTGCGGCTGTTGTTTCGCGCAAGGGGGCTGTTCCACCGTCTGTGCGGTAGCCTCTTTTGTGCAGGGGGTCTCCGCTTGTGTCCAGCATTATGCGGACTATGTCTTCGTCTATGTAAACGCGAACGTCGCATTTTTCGCCGCTTTCGGGCATGGTTGTGATTCCCCAGACTTCGCCAAGCTTTTTGTAGATTGCCTTTTGAATCATGGACTGGACGGTGTGCTCGCTTTCTATGCGGCTTTTGTAGGCACGGACCTTGTCTACTACTACGCGGGAATCCTTACGCAAAAAGTCCTGCCACGGAGCCTGGTAGCATCCCGCAAACAAGGAGTCAAAATTGTCTGCCTTGTACTTTGCCATCTGAATGTAAACGCGGTCTGCGGTGCGCAAGCAGAAATTTGCCTTGTAAACCGCATCAAAACCGCTTGAGCCGTCGGTAAAGAAAACACGGCCTGGGGCATTTGATTCAAGCTTAAAGCCCAGGTGTTTGAGTTCATTTCCAAGAATGTGTTCCGCGCCCACAGCGCAAAGTGAAGCATAAGTGTTCATGTTGACATTTTAGCATATTTTGTCACAATGGGCAAGTGTTGGGGATTCCCGTTTTTAATTGAATTCTGCGGCACTTGCACTTGGGTCAATTTGGGCTTTCTGCTGCCTCTTATGCCTTGTGGGTGGCGCTTGCGGGGTTCCGCGCTAACGCGCTCCAGTGCCTGCCGTGCTTTTATTTGCTACTTTTGTTTTTCCTAGAATCCTAGCTTTGTCTTAACTTTGGACTTGAATTGGCTAAGGGCATCTTGTTTGGACTTTTCTCCCATAACATAGTCATAGACAGCTTCGTGCCAAAGTTCTTCTATGGCCTGGTCTGTGCTTTGGGTTAGGCTTCCGTTTATGCCCTTTGCTATTTTGCAGAATTCTTTGTAGTGGTTTTGGCCATTAAGGAAGCTTTCGGAATATTCGTCTTTTATGGCATCCTGTGTGTGCAAGTTGCAAAGAGTATCGCCTGTTTTTTGTGCATAGCCCTTACAGAACTTGTCATCAGAAACGAGGTATTTTATCATTTCCTTAGCGGCCTTTGGATTCTTTGTTCCCTTGTAAGCTGCAAGCCATGTGCCTCCCCAGTAGTATTTTGCGGGCCCCTGGCACATTGCCCAGTCACCAGAAGTTTCCCAAGTGTTTGTCTTAAGAACATAGTGGAGCCCCCATGTTGGGAGAAAGTAGCAGAATACCTTTATGTTTTCTCCTCGTTCATCCCTAAGACAATCCTTCATTCCAGCAAACCAGCCTTCTGACCACTGGCCTACCTTTCCGTCATACCCCTTGTCGTGCATAATTTTGCACATTTCCATGTAGTCTTCCATGGCGGGGTCAATGACGAGCTTTCCGTTTGCAACCCAGGGATTCTTGCGGGAAGCCTTGTAGGCAAGAAACAAGTCTGCCGTTGAGGATACAGTCTTTACGCTTCCGTTGGATCTTTTGTCGATTAATTCTGTAAGCTGGCGGAACTTTGTAAAGTCGGACATGTATTTTTGAACTTCTACAGGATCATCTGTGCCAAGAATCTGCTTGGCAATGCTTCTGCGGTAGAATACTGCACCGGGACATATCTGCCATGCCATACCGTATACGTGGCCGTTGTAAGAACCAATCTGCATTGGGTAGTCAGCCATCTTGTCCTTGATTTCTGCATAAACATCATCGAGAGGGAGCAAGAACTTAGAGCCTTCTTTGATGTACTTGCGCACAAAAGAGCTTCCCAAGGCAAAAACATCCGGGCATTCACGGCCAGAAGAAAAAGCAGCGTCCAGCTTATTGGGGAACTGGTCTGCTGGTGTAAGAGTGTATTCAACCGTCATGTTGGGGTGGCTTCTTTTGTAACCGAAGTTCTCATCATTAATCATGCTTTCTACTTCATCTGTAAATGACCATACAAGAAGATTTTTGTTTGTGCCAGCTTTTGTCGCGCCTTTGGAATTTGTTTTTGAAGTAGCGGATATTTTTGCCATGTATTCCTTTAGGTAGCTGCCGCGCTTAAAAGTAAGGAAGTCTTTGCCATCTTTTAAAATCAGTGTATCACCATTGGGAAGGGTATAAGGAACTGAGTTCCTGGGTATCGTTTCCCATTTGCCGGTCTCAAAATTGTATTCTTCGTAAAGAAAAAAACTAATTTCATCAGAAGGTGATTCGGAAGTGGTTCTGTAAATTCCGCGCATCAAGGTTCTGGTTGAAAGGTTAAATATGGTTATTTCTCCATTATCAAAGGAGAAGATAATATCGTCGTTACAGAGCCATTCTCCGTTCAAAGCCGGATCAGCTTTTTTCTTTCCGATTGTATCTGCTGTAGCACAGACAGCTGTTAGCGCAAGAAGCAGAGCAAGTGTTGACGCAATACGGATTGTCTTGTTTGCAATTTTTGTGAACATAAAAATTCCCCGCTAGTATTTTTTTTAGATTATACCAACGGGAAAGAATGGGGTCAATGTGTGCAAATTAGTGTAACGAATATAAAATAACTGGTCATTCCGAACGCTACGCCACTTTGCTCGCACCTGCAACAAAGTGTGTTTCGGAATCTGTAAATGTTGGCGGTTGTATGGCGGGACAGACCCTGAAACGAGTTCAGGGTGACGATTTCTTTGTCATGTGGACGGTTTTTTGCCAGGTGACGATTTCTTTGTCATGTGGACGGTTTTTTTGCCAGATGACGGTTTCTTTGTCATGTGGACGGTTTTTACCACGGTGCTGGTTGTTTGTCAGAGTGACTGTTTCTTTTTTTCCTGCCCCTGCCTTTGCTTTTGAACCGTTGATTTACGCCTTGTTCCAAGTGATTCTGAATCCAGCCGTCTTGAACTGGCGGGAAGCAAAGTTCAGTTCCTTGTTGCTGCATTTTCCTGCCCTGGCCGCGTCAAAGTAGCTTCCCCCGCGCAAGTACCTGCTTGTGTCCTTCCTTACGCTCCAGACCCATTCAAATACGTTGCCGGACATGTCGTAGATTCCAAAACCGTTTGGCTGTAGCTGGGCAACTTCGTGAAGCTGACCACCGCTATTGCAGTCTGTCCATGCCACGCTGTCCAAGTCTTCGCTTCCGGAATATGTAAAATTCTCACCGCCCTTTATGGCAACATCCCATTCTTCCATTGTAGGAATCCTAAAACCGTCGGCCTCTTGGTTGAATTCAATTTCGCCTTCAATGATTTTGTTCTGGTGGGGAGTGTAGCCCCAGTCATCGGGGTTGCTGCTTCCGTTTACCTTGTAGCAGGGTGTCTTTCCCAGCAAAGCGCTTAGCCTGTTGCAGAATACAAGCGAATCGTACCAGCTTACGGATTCAACCGGAAAGTTTGCGCCCTTTGTCTGCGATGGATTTTCGCCCATAACGGCTTCGTAGAATTCCTGTGTCACTTCCGTTTTTGCAATGCAGAAATTGTTGTCTGGAACGGAAACTACGCCAAGAGAAACTCCGTTGTCCAAAGTGATTTTTGGCGAAGATTTTCCGCAAGAAGAAAATGCGACTGCCGCTGCCAAAAAGAAAACTGCTGTCTTTACCATTGCTTTGATTTTCATAAAATCCTCCTTATTGATTATGTGCCTCTTGTTTTACATGGAGCCGCCAAAGCCAGCCCCCGCTTTTTCTATCTTAACTTTACCACGGCTGCAAAAAAGCGCAACGGACAAAAATGACATTGATTATGGCGATATTGATATTTTAGTCAAAAATATTTGAATTTATGCCACTTTTACAATAGAATATTGATATGAAAGAATTCAAGCATGAGAACATCCTCCACAAGAGGCACTTTGACCTTCAGTTTTCAATACGCTTTGAAGTGGTTGACGACGTAAATTTTTATTCACCCTTCCACTGGCACAACCACATAGAAATCCTTTACGTGCTTGAAGGAAAAATTGATTTTAAAATTGAGCAAAGAAAGTATGTCCTTGGTGACGGCGACATGATAATCATCAATTCGGAAGTAATACATTCTTCAAAGTTGTGTGGCCATGCAAGGTACATTTTGCTTCAAGTTCCTCTTAGTGCTTTTGAGGGAGTTTATGAAGAAATAGAAAACGTGGTGCTAAAGGAAAGACCCACTTCCCTGGAAGCGGAAAAACTTTTTGCCTACCTTTCCAAGATGCTAAAATCCGTGGACGACAAGCGCAAGGAAAACAGGATAAAATTTGTTTCGCTTCTCTATGATTTTTTCTACCAGCTTCTAACGCTTTATAAAGTTGAACAAAAAAAATCCGGGGCAACATCCTATTATGGAATCAACCGCATTTCGCCGGTAATGGCTTATGTTGAAAAAGAATTCCGCAACAAGATAAGCCTTGGCGATGCGGCAGACATTCTTAACGTAACGCCAGAACACATGTGCCGCCTATTTAAAAAATACACAGACATGACTTTTAACGAATATCTTATGTCCCTCCGCATTTCCGCCTTTTACCAGATGCTGCAAAATAGCGACCAGAAGATTTCTGTAATTATGGATGAATGTGGGCTTACAAACTACAAGGTCTTTATCCGCGAATTTAAAAAGACCTTCGGCAAGACCCCGGAACAGGTTCGTGAGGAAAGAAGAAAAAGTTCCCTGTAAACTTACCTCCCTGTAAACCTACTGGGCAATACCGCGCATTTCTTCCAGGTTTGCATAACCGTGGCTCTTCATAAAGGCTCTTAGTCCGCAAAGAATTTCCTTGGCTACGTTGGGGTTTGCAAAGATGGCACTTCCAATTTGAACCGCATGCGCACCAGCCATAATGAATTCAACCGCATCATGCCAAGTTGCAATTCCGCCAATGCCAACAACTGGAACCCTTTTTTCAACAGGCAGTTTGTTCATCTCCTGCACAACATCGTAGACCATACGCAAGGCAATGGGTCTTACAGCCGGACCGCACAAACCGGCTCGCACATTCTTAAAGAAAGGCCTTCCCTTATCCACGTCTATTGCCATTGACTGAATGGTATTAATAAGGCTAAGTGAATCAGCACCTGCTTCCACACAGGCCATTGCAACAGCCCGCAAGTCAGGGGCATTTGGAGAAAGCTTTACCATAAGGGGCTTTTTTACAACCGCACGGACTGCGCTAACACATTCAAATGCGGCCTTTGGATCTGTTCCCCATGCCATACCGCCGGCCTTTACGTTGGGGCAGCTTATGTTAAGCTCTATCATTGGAACAGCACTTTCTTCTGCAATCTTTGCAGCTTCTACATAAGACTCTATGCTTCCGCCTG
>DFJV01000026.1:19899-22087 GCA_002373205.1 Treponema sp. UBA3662 | reverse complement strand
AAAAATCAAACAACAGAAAATGCTTAAGGTAACAATTTTAGCCGTTCAGCTTTTCAAGTTCTGCTTTTACGATTTCTGCAACTTTTGCCGAGGCATTTTCAAGAGGGATAAGCTGGGCATCCTGTTCGCTGCGGAGCTTTACTTCCACGTTTGGCAGGTTTTTGTCGCCCACAGTGATGCGTACCGGGAAGCCAATCAAGTCCATGTCGTTGAATTTTACGCCCGGACGTTCAGCCCTGTCGTCAAGAAGCACTTCGATTCCTGCGTTTGTAAGCTCTTGGTAGAGGCGGTCGGCGGCTTCCTTCATCTGGCCATCGTATTTGATTGGAACGATTGCCACCTGGAAAGGTGCGGTTGTCATTGGCCAGAGGATTCCCTTGTCGTCGTGGAAGGATTCGATGATGCTTGCCAGTACGCGGTCAACGCCTATTCCGTAGCAGCCCATTGTTGGTACTGCGGCTTTTCCGTTTTCGTCAAGGTAGGTTACGCCCATGCTCTGGGTGTATTTTTTGCCAAGCTTAAAGATGTGGCCAAGCTCGTTGCCCTTTGTTGTGTGGTACTTGCCACCGCAGCCAGGTGTGCAGCAGGTGTCGCCCTCTTTTGCGGTGCGAACGTCTGTGTTGATCCATGCTGTAAAGTCGCGGCCTGGTTCAACATGCTTTAGGTGGTAGCCAGCTTTTCCGGCTCCGGTGATTGCGTCGTGCATGTCGTTTACGCTAAGGTCCTGCACGATTGGGCAAAGTGATGTGAGTGGGCCAACAAAGCCGTGTGGTGCCTGGGCAATTTTAAGTATTTCTTCATCGTCGGCAAGGCATACTTCGCTTGCTTTTAGTGCGCCTGCAAGTTTTGCCTCGTTTACGTCTAGGTCTGCGCGGATTATTACGCATACGTAAGAAAGCGGGTAGAAGGCAAAGTCTCCGTCTTTTGTCTGCTTAAGGTCTTTGCAGTGGGGAGCCTTGCTTAAATCCAAAGTTGAATTTATTACGCGGTAGATGAGTGCCTTAATAAAGGTTTTTGGCGTGGACTTAAAGAATTTTTCCATGTCTTCTATAGAAAAGACGTTGGGTGTTTCCACAAGCTCTGGCTTTAGGTCTGTTGGCTTCTGGGGATTGCCGTCGTTGTCTACAGCCGGATCTGCAAAAGTGGCTGCTTTTTCTACGTTTGCCGCATAACCGCATTTGGAGCAGATGATAAGTGTGTCGTCTCCGACTGGGCTTTCCACCATGAATTCTTCGCTTCCGGAGCCACCCATTGCGCCGGTGTCTGCTTTTACAGGGATTACCTTAAGGCCAAGGCGCTTAAAGATTCTAAGGTAGGCTTTTGCGTATGCCTGGTAGGTTTCGTCCAGGGATGCATCGTCCTTGTTAAAGGAGTAACCGTCTGCCATATTGAATTCACGGCCACGCATAACACCGTATCTTGGGCGGATTTCGTCGCGGTACTTTGTGTTTATCTGGTACATGTTGATTGGAAGCTGCTTGTAGCTTGTAAGGCCTGCCGCTGATATTGCAGTGAATGCCTCTTCTGCGGTGGGGCTAACAACCATGTCCTGTTCGCCGCGGTTTTTTGCCTTGAGCATCTGTGGGCCCATTGTGTCCCAGCGGCCACTCTGCTTCCAAATTTCACCGGGAACAATTACTGTTGGCTTAAATTCGCATGCGCCGCTTCTGTTCCATTCTTCCTTGATGATGTTTTCCACTTTGCGGTAGGCGCGGAGTCCCAAAGGCATATATGTGTAAAGTCCGTTGCCGAGTTTGCGGATTAAGTCTGCCCTCATCATAAGCTGATGGCTAGAGATTATGGCTTCTGCAGGAGCTTCCCGCAGCGTGTGTAAAGGTAATTGTGATGTTTTCATGCAAGGTATTATATAGAAAAGAATGGTTTTAGTTAATAGGGGGTGTCGGCATGTTTTTTAGGATAAAGTTCTTTGGACGATAGTCCTTTGGACGAAGTCCTGCTTGCTCTACCATTTTATTCTTTGGCTTAATTCGAGCGGACATTTCTTTGCGCCACCCGCTTTCCGGGGTTCCGGGGGGCCCTACCCCCTCCATTGCTGTCGCAACGGCTGCGCCGCCCCTCCAATCGGGCGTAGGAGGCAAGTGTATGTTTTCAATAATTGTATTGCAAAAATATGTTAAGAAAGCACTGGAATGGAGGCGGGAAACGCGGCAAAAAAGCATTTGCGCGG
>DFJV01000026.1:0-19814 GCA_002373205.1 Treponema sp. UBA3662 | reverse complement strand
GCGCAGCGAGTCAGATACCTTATATCCGCGCTCGGCTTTTTTGACGCGGTTCCTGCCGGGAATGGAAGTGCTTTCGTGTTAATATTTATATTTACTAAGTTTCATTAAGATTTACATTTGCCTTCTACAGAGCTATCTCGCACACTGTACTAGAAGAGTTTTTTTCTATATACTAGAGACCATGAATCTTAGGACAAAAGTTGTTTTTATTGTATATACTGTACTTGCCGTTTCTTTGCCAGCCTTGCTCTTTGCCGCAGAAAAGGGGAGTGAACAAAAGACTGCTTTGGAAACAAAATCCCCTGCGCAAAATGTCTATTCTAACCTAATTTTAAGCGAAGACGGAAAAACCGTAACCGGCACCGTGGACAAGGGAATTGCCACTGCCGAAATCCCGGAAGGCGTTACCGCTATTGCCCCAAAGGCATTCTTTCACTGCGAAAACCTTCGCTCAATCGTAATCCCGGAAGGGGTTGTCACAATCGGTTCATGGGCATTTTCCCACTGCCGCGCCCTGTCCGAAGTTGCCCTGCCAAAAAGCCTTTCCCGCATAGAAGCAGGAGCCTTTAGCTGGTGCGACAAGCTTTTCTTTATAGAATTCCCCGCAAAGCTAAATTACATTGGTGCAAACGCATTCTATTCATGCGCCTCGCTAAAAAGCGTTACCCTGCCAAAAGGAATTACAAAGATAAGGAATGCAACTTTCTACGGCTGCCTAAAGCTGGAGCAGGTTTTACTACCCCAGGCCCTTACGGAAATAGAAGAAAATGCCTTTGTAAACTGCGCGTTCAAGACAATAGACTTTCCGCCAACACTGGTTCAAATTGGAAAAAGTTCATTCTACCACTGCCCCAATCTTGAAAAACTTTCCATCCCGGCCTCCGTTGCAGAAATAGGAGCCAAGGCCTTTGCCCACTGTCCCTCCCTTTCCAAAGTGGAGTGGAGCAGCCACAGCTGGCTTAAAGAAGTTGACGCGGATATATTCAGCAAGTCACCAGTCTACAAAAAGCTTAGCCTTCCAGATTCAATCAGCCTTGTAAACTACAATGCTCCGGAAGAAGAGGAACTTCCCCAAGAAGAACCTGTTCCCCCGGAACTGATGGGTGAGCAGGAAGAAGAAGTTCCTTCAAAAAAGAAAAAGTAAGCCTTGGGGTACAAGGGAGCTCCCTTGAAAATAGTTTTTTAGTAAACACTACATGCGGCTCTTAAGTTCCTGGACAAGGTCGTGAATGTTGTCCGTGTTGTCAACAGCCTGGCCGTTTACAATGTTAAAGTATAGCCCCGAATTATAATAGTAGATTTTGTATTCAACGGAATCTGTCTTTGGGTCAGGATTCATGTGGCTTTTGTAAGTTGTAGATTCGCAAACAAGAATAAAGTTTGTGCCGGAAACATTGTAAAGGGTTGCCACGTATTTTCCCATTTCTCCGCAAAGATTCATCTCCGCATAAAGGCTTTCCGAATCTGACTGGTAAACGCAGATTTCTCCGCCTTCCGCAGAATGACCGTTGTAGTCGTAAGTCTTTCGTGAAAGGTCCAGCTTTGGATAGTAATTTATTTGGTTCAGCTCGTTAAGGTAGGCCTGCATAACATTGCCGCTTTTTTGCTTAACAAGCAGGTCGTAAACATCTTTGTTAACAACGCCGTTTACAGAAAATCCCGCAAGCTTTTGGAATGCCTTTACGCCTTTTTCCGTCTTTGGACCAAACCATCCGTCCGCTTCCCCAACTTCCGTAAAGCCAAGGTTGTTAAGCGCAACCTGAACAGCACGGACATCTTCTCCGTTCATGCGGGATTTTTTTAGCATCAAAAGCCTGGAATAATTCTGGGCAGTGGCAAAAAATGCCGCAAATAAAACCAACAGTGTAAGAATTGAAAAACGCTTCATAATTTACCTCTTGGCTTAATCATAAATCCAATCAGCGCAGAATTCAAGATTCTTCTTGCATTTTAACTGGAAATCAATTTTGGGCTCCACTACCAGCGAAATCTGTCTGAAAATCCATGATGCGCGGTAATAGGAATTGAAGTCGCTACGCTCCCTCCGCGCAAATGGATTTTAAGCCTCGCTACCGTTGTGTGCTTCCCGTTGCGCCCAAAACTGATTTCCGATTGTTTGCATAAGAAAATATTTTATATATCGTTTTCGTTATTTTTTGGACGGCAGTTTCTGGTAAATGAATTATGCCTTTTGCAAACAAGAGTTCATCGTGGAACGGCTTTCCAGGGTTCCGCCTTTCGGCTCCATTCCTCCGCCGCGCTCCGGAATGGCTACGCCACCCTTCCAATCCGGCCTCATGCCTTTTGCAAAAATTTACATCAGAGCCATTTTAATTTCTTCCAGAACGGCAAGGGCATTCATTCCTGTTTGCAATGTTGAGCGAAGTTCCGCCTTTCCGTCCAAGAAGTCCACTGCATTCTGAATCATGTTTGCAAAGTAGAGCGTCTTTTTTGGCCTTTTGAATTTTATTTCTTCCAGCGATTTGAATCCCGTGTAGAGCTTTGATTCCTTAGACATGTAAATATTAAAGAATCCGTTTCCAATCAGTATGCGGCCTTTTGTTCCGCGGATGTCCACCTCAAAGCCAAAGTATTTGCTTCTTCCGCTTATGCTTATTGTTACGCAGGGAACGCTTGGCAAAGAGTAGCTGGCATTTACGTTGCGCACTGCTCCCTTTTCGTCCCTCCAGATTCCGCTTACACTTGGCGAGCTTAGAATTGCTTTACCTTCATTTAGCTTTTCTTTTTTTTGCAGGGCTTCAAGAAAGAAAAGCACAATGTCCACAAGATGAGTTCCGTCGTGAATAAGGCTGTAGGCACCTGTAGCTTCTTCGCTTTTGTCGTAGACTTTCATTCCTGAATAAAGGCTTGCGTTTATGCTTTGTATTTCCCCAATTTGCGTAAGGTATTCTGCTGCAAGCTTGTAGTCCAGGGCAAAGCGGCGCTCGTGGTTTACAATGACTGGCACCTTGTTTTCTTCTGCGGCATTTTTTAGTTGCAAGGCTTCTTCTGTGTTAAGGGCAACAGGTTTTTCCAGAATTAAAAGGCGGGGTTTGTTCTTTATGGCTTCCAGCGCAATTTTTATGTGGGCATCTTCGTTTACCGCAACGGTAACAATGTCTGTCTTGCATTCAGAAAAAAGCTTTTGTGCGCTTAAAAAAAGTTTGCATCCTTTGTTTGCCTTTCCCCACTTTTGCAAGGCTTCTTCGTCCGTGTCGCATCCGGCAATAAGCTGAATTCTTTTGTTTGCATTAAGAGCCATTGTGTGCGATGCAGGCTGTTCACGCAATTTGTCGTAGCCCAAGGTCCAACCAATTCTTCCGCAGCCTACAAGCGAGGCAGTGTATTTGTTCTGCATAAGCAAATTATATAGTAAGGATTAATTATTTTTCAAGGGAGACCCTTGCACCCCGAACTAAGGGGATGAAAAACCCCCTACTCCGAAGCGAGGGTTTTCCCTCCCCTTAAACCCCTCCCTTTCCCGGCACGGTTTAGGGGCATGGCCCCTAAAAACCCCAATTACAATTAGAAGCAATAATTAGAACGGTGTGCCCTGTAACTTGACAAATGGAAAAAATTATTTCTTAATTGATGATATAATGATTTATACAGTTACTTTGAATCCTTCTTTGGATTATATTGTTGGGATAAAAAATTTTGTGGCGGGAAGTCTTAACCGTAGTGAGTCGGAAAAGATTACGGCGGGTGGAAAGGGGATAAATGTTTCCATTGTTTTGCACAATCTTGGAATGGAAAGCACGGCTCTTGGTTTTACGGCTGGCTTTACCGGCAGGCAGATAGAATCCATTCTTAGGCAGGATGGAATAAAGACTGACTTTATAAATGTGGAACAGGGGCTTTCCAGAATAAACGTAAAAATCCTTCACAATGAGTCTGGGATGGGCGAGACGGAAATAAACGGCAGCGGGCCTTTAATTTCTAAGGACGACATTGCCATGCTTTTCCAAAAGTTTGGTTCTATTGATTCCGGCAGCACGGTTGTTCTTGCGGGCAGCGTTCCTTCTTCCCTGCCAAAAAATTTTTATGTTCAAGTTATGGATTCCCTAAAAACCAAAAACATAAAATTTATTGTTGACGCTTCTGGCGAACTTTTAAAGACCGCCCTTCCTTACCACCCGTTTTTGGTAAAGCCAAATCTTTCGGAGTTGGAAGAGATATTCGAGGTAAAAATAAATTCGATGCAGGATGCCTTTGGCTATGCAAAAAAACTGCTTGGTCTTGGTGCGCAAAATGCCCTTGTTTCTCTTGGCAAGGACGGCGCAATTCTTGCCGCTTCTGATGGATGCAATTACTACGCAAAGGCCCCTTCTGGAAAGCCCGTTAACACGGTTGGCTCTGGGGACAGCATGGTTGCAGGCTTTATTGCGGGCTACGAAAGCTCGCGGTCGTTTAAGTGCGCTTTGGAAAGGGGTGTTTGCGCAGGAAGTGCAGCAGCATTTTCTTCTTCTCTTGCAAGTAAAGATGATGTTGAGCTTTTGCTAAAAAAAATCCCCGGCACTGTGGAGTACCGGGGTGGCGAAATGCCTTTTGGTGAAAAAGATTTTGGCTCTGCGTTAGATGGCGTAACGCTGTAAAATTATTTTACCTTCTTTTCACCTGCATCTTTTGGAGCCTCCTTTGGCGCTACTGGCTTGGGAGCTGGAACTTCTCCTTCTTTAACTTCTCCCTTCTTGAATTCTCCTCCTGGGAATTTTCTGCCGGGGAGATTCTTGCCGTCAAATTTTTTATTGCCATCTTTTGGCATTGGCATCATTTTTTTGCCGTCCATCTTTCCGTTTGGTCTTGCAAATTTTCTGTTTCCGCCTGTGCAGCATCCGCAGTTGCACTTGCAGTCCATGTTGCCCCTTGGCTTTCCGAATCCCTTTCCGTTCATCTTGCCTCTTGGCTTTGGCATTACCTTACCCTTGTCTCCAGGCTGGACTTTCTTAAGCTTCTTTTCGCCGGCATTTTCTTTTGGTGCAACTTCCTTTGGGGCTGGGCGAACAACTTCTGCCGGAGCCTTTGCTTCTGGAGCTGTTTTTGAAGAGCTTGCCTCCTGTGCAAAAGCAATTCCGCTCATTGCAAAGGCTGCAAAAACAAAACCGACACTGCTTACCATAATTTTCTTATTCATAACAATACCTCTCTATAAAAAAATATTTGAACGTCTCTCGCTCATTACGCCCTTAATATAGCATTTCCGTTTCTGCGGAACATGAATCTTTGCTAAGAGAAAGATAAGAAAACTCTTATTCAAAAAACTCTTACTTTTTTGTTTAATAGATAGTAGAATGAAGCATGAAGGAGGCGCGCTATGAATAGGAGAATATGCATTTTGTTTTTGCTGCTGGCAATTTTTTGCGGACAGGGGTTTTGTAAGGAAGACAAAGGGCCTGTTCCCATGCATCAGAATTTTCCGGCAAGAAGATTTGAAAATTTCCGCGGAAGAAGAAAACCCTTGAGAAAGGAAAGCTGCCGCCTTATAAGAATAAACGTGATTCCTGTTACGGAAGACGGAAAGGAATTTGTTGCGGTTGAACTTTTTTTTACACAAAGCATAGACCCGCGTTCAGTTCACAATAAGAATATTCTTGTAAATTCTACAGCTCTTAGCCCAAGGCATAAAATATTGTTCAACAAGTCGGCTACATGTATGCGCATTGTTTTGGAAAGGGATGATTTCTTTTCGCTTAGCGTGGACGGAATCCGTTCCTACAATGCAAGCCCTGTTCCAAAAGCCCAGATTGAATCTATGGAATGTGGCCACAAGTATTTTTTTGACAAGGAAGAAAAGCTATGGAAAAAGTTTTAATTGTAGAAGACGATGAGGGCATAAGCGACTTTGTAAAGCTGGAACTTGAGCATGAAGGATATTCAACCTGCCTGGCAAGTACCGGTCGCATGGCTCTGGAAGTTTTTGTAGCAGAAAAACCGGACCTTATTCTCTTGGACATAATGCTTCCCGAACTTAGCGGGCTTGAAGTTTTGCGCAGAATCAGGAAGGAATCCAATGTTCCTGTTATAATTTTAACTGCACGCGGAGAAACTTACGACAAGGTTAACGGCCTTAATGCCGGGGCTGACGACTATCTTGCAAAGCCCTTTAGCATAGAAGAACTGCTTGCCAGAATGAGCGCCGTCCTAAGAAGGAGTTCTGCTCCAGCCGCTGCATCTTTGGGCAGCCTAAAGATTCGTGGCCTTGAACTTTCGCCTGAAAGCATGAGTGCAAGTCTTAACGGAAGTCCAATCGAATTTTCCAAGACCGAGTTTTTAATGCTAAAGAATTTTATGGAGCACAAGGGGCAGGTCTTGAGCCGAGACAGCATAATAACTGCCGTCTGGGGAGAAAATCATTTTATAGACGAAAACAACGTGGATGTCTATGTGGGCTACCTTCGCGCAAAAATTGATCAGGTTGCAAAAGAGGAATACATAAAGACTGTGCGTGGTGCTGGCTACATGATGGTGGAGGAAGGCAAAAAATGAGTCTTGGCCTTGCCGTAAGAAAAAAAGCTCCATCCGTAACATTTACGCTTGCGCTAAGATTTTCTCTTGTGCTTGCACTTGCAGTTCTTTCGCTTGCGGTTTTGTTTACATTTGCCCTTAAACGCTACATCTACAATTCGCAAAGCCGTGAGCTAAAAGATTCCGCGGAGGAACTTGCTCTTGCCCTAAAGACCAATGCCCAGCCTGAACAAAAAGAAAAAATTCCCTACTATATAACTTATGCCGTTTACCAAAAAGAAAGCCAGGAAATTTTGGAAACAAACGATCCCTTTCTTCCTCTTTTGGAAGCAACAAAGGGAAAGACAAAAAAATTCATAAGCAAGAATTATTTTATAGACGGAGACCTTAGGATTTTATATTTTGCAATGGAAGAAGAAAGTGATGAATACGGAAGCCTTGTAATTCAGACTGCGCTGAACCTGGACACTGATTCTTCCAGCCTGCTCTTGCGGGGAATACCTGTAATTGTTTTGCTTGCATTTTTGCCTGTTCTGTTTGTCTCTTTTTTGACGGCACTTCTTATTGCCAAGAGGAGTCTTGCTCCTGTGGTAAAGATGACCGAGGCCGCAAAAAAAATTAGCAGTACAAACTTGGGTGAACTTTTGCCTGTAAAACAAAAGGACTCTTCTGCAGAAAATATTTCCACTGGAAATTTGGATGAACTGGACAAGCTTGCCGTAACATTCAACGATTTGTTTGTAAGGCTAAAAAAAGATTTTGACCGTGAGCGCGGTTTTACCAGTGATGTTTCGCATGAGCTAAAGACACCGCTTGCCGTAATCTTGGGGCAGGCAAACCTTCTGCGCCGCTGGGGAAAGGACGACAAGGCCCAGCTGGAAAAATCCCTGGGAATAATTGTGGAAGAAGCTGAATCAATGAATGCGGTGATTACAAATTTGCTCCATATAACAAGGTTGGAAAACAAAAAGCTGCTTCCGCAAAAAGAAAAGTTTTTTCTTGCCGATTTTTTTGCAAGGCTAAAGGAAGAAGTGCAAAGCCTTAGCCCTGATGCAAAAGTTTCTGCCACAGTTAGCAAGGACTTGAACCTTTTTACCGACAGGGAAATGCTGCACCAAATATTTTTGGCATTAATTTCCAACAGCATAAAATTCTGCAAGGAAAAAAATCTTGAGCTTACTTTTTCTGCTTTGCAAAAAGAGACAAAGACGGAACTTTGCATTGTGGACAACGGTCCCGGTTTTAAGGCGCAAGACCTGGAGCATGTATTTGACCGCTTTTACCGGGGAGACGAGTCGCATACAAGAAGTGCAGGCGGGGCAGGACTTGGGCTTTCCATTGCAAAGGCTCTGACACAATCCCTTGGCGGTACAATCACGGCCTTTAACGCGGAATCTGGCGGGGCAGGTGTGCGGCTGGAACTTGATAACTAGTTCAATTTATTGTTTGCATAGTGGGGGGCGTTACGGGGGGCTTGCCACCCGTAGAGGGGGTAGCGGAAGACACGACAAAGCGGAGCAAATGACGGAAGAGGCTTGTTTTGAAAAAAAATGTATTTGGGTATTGGCACAGACCCTGAAATTAGTTCAGGGTGACGGTTGTTTGTATTTAAATTTTTGCCTCTTACGGCATTTGTGGAGCGACTCGTGGCTGTAGCGAGGGGGAGACTTCCCCCTCCTTGGATGCAAGTATTAAAGGCGGGCGCTATTGCAAGTGAATGTTTTTTTCTATAAAATAGGATTATGGAAAAATTGAAGATTTTGCTGGCTAAGGGCCGCATTTATGAATCGGTATACGAACTTTTAAGTGATGTTGGAATTTCTATTTATCTTCCGGACAGGACTTATTTTCCCATAACGAATCAGGCAGACTTGGCATTTCAGGTTGTAAAGCCTCAGATTGTAAGCAATTTGCTTGCGGGCAACAAGGCAGACGTTGGTTTTAGCGGAAAGGACTGGGTTTACGAAAACGGCGTGCAGGATTCAGTTGAGGAAATCATGGACTTGGGCTTTGACGGTGTTCGCATTGTGGCTGCTGTTCCCGATACGGTTGACTACGAAAAGCTTATAAAGTCTCCTGTTACGATTGCAACTGAATACCAGACTTTGAGCCGCAAATGGGTTGAAGACAAAAAGATTCAGGGAACGATTTTCCGCACCTGGGGAACGAGCGAAGGTTTTGTTCAGGATACGTCGGATTCAATCGCACAGATTTTGATAGACAACACAAGCACTGGTTCTTCCCTGCATGCAAACCACCTAAAGATTGTGGACACACTTATGGAGTCTTCCACAAGGATGTATGCCAGCAAGGAAGCCTTGAAGGATCCGGAAAAGAAGCAAAAGATTATGGAACTTAAGATGCTTTTCCAGACGGTTCTTAACGCAAGAAACCGCGTAATGCTAGAAATGAATGTTTCCAAGGACAAGTTTGATGCTTTGGTTAAGGGGCTGCCTTCCATGAAGAGTCCGACCGTTAGCACACTCTTTGGCGGAGACGGCTACGCTATAAAGATTGCCGTAAAGAAGAGCGAGGTTCCAACTCTTTTGCCAAAGCTGCAGAGCCTTGGTGCATGCGACATTGTGGAATATGAGCTTCGCAAAGTGATGATTTGATGCGGGCAAGGGGTGATGCGGATATGGATAGAATCGCAACTGTAGAACGCAATACAAAGGAAACCCAGATAAAGCTTACGCTTAATTTGGACGGAAGCGGCAAGTACAATGTAAAGAATCCAATCGGTTTTTTTGAGCACATGCTTAGTGCTTTTTGCAAGCACGGAATGTTTGACTTGAGCGGAGAAATAAGCGGTGATCTTAACGTGGACCAGCACCACTTGATAGAAGACACGGGAATTGTTCTTGGGCTTTTGTTTGCAAAGGCTTTGGGCGACTGTGCAGGCATTTACCGCTCCGGTTTTTTTGTATACCCAATGGACGAAAGTCTTTTGCAGGTAAGCGTAGATTTTGGCGGTCGTCCTTTCTGCGTTTGCAATGCGGCTTTAACAGGCGTTCCCCTTGTTTCTATTTCGCCAGAGGGAAAGTCTTCTAGCTTCCAGACTGACTGTTTTGAAGACTTTTGGCAGGGCTTTGCAAACGGGGCAAAGTGCAACATCCACTTGGACACAATCCGTGGCCGCAGTGACCACCACAAGATGGAAGGGCTTTTTAAGGCTGCATCCCGCGCAATTCGTGCCGCTGTGGAAATAGACGGGCGCCGTAATGGAGAGGTTCCTTCTACAAAAGGCGTGATTGTTTAAGGGGTTTTAATTTTTATTCTGCAGTATTCTTCTATACTGATTCGGTCAGTGCCATTAAGGACGGTAAGCCCTTTTTGAATGCACTGGCCTTTTTTGTCTACGTAGAGCGAGAGTATGGGCTTTAGGGCGTTAAAGTCTTCCCACTGTATGGTGTCCATGTACTGTGCGTAGTTTTCCTGCATGTAGTATTCCGAGAAGGGAAAGCTTGCGGAAATAATATCTGTGGCGGAAGGGTAAAGCATGTAGGGGTAGGTTTTTCCCTTGATATAAATTCCTTTTGACTTACCGCTTGCCTGTTCAGAATCTTCACTTGGAAGTTCTTTTCGTATGCCGCGGACAGTCCAAAGGGAATCTGCCCCTTCTTCCATGCGGAAGTAATACCGCTCACCGTGTTTTGTGTGATTTTGGAAGCTTTCTTTGTCCAAGTTTTTTGAGCTTATGCTTTCTTCTTCAAATGAAAGGCGTATGTATCTTCCCTTGAATGGACTGTAGGGGTCGTATGCTTTGCATGCAAGTTTTATTATGCGTCCGTTTTTTTCTGCATAGACTTTTGTCCTGTAGCTGTAACTAAGCAAAGAGACTGCTGTTACAAGCTGAACAAAAATGGCTAAGGCTAAAGATGCAAGCCCTATTTTTTTTGCGTCCAATTTAATCATTTTTTGCCTCGCTTTCGCCACTGCTTGCATTAAGGCGCAAGAGGAACATATTTAGTATTAGCATAAGGATTCCCAGGGCTATAAAAACTACGCCCTTTACCACAAAGCCAAAGTCATCGCTAAAGAATTTGATGATTATTGAAAGGCATGCAAGTCCACCTGCCGCATTTGCCAAGGCAAGATTTTTTGTGCGGTAGGCCTTAGTGATGTAATAGCCCGAATTGACAAAGATTGTTACAAAGCTAAGCAGGATGAATATTAGGCTTACAATTCCAGAGTCCAGCTCGTAGCCAAAAAGTGGGACTGTCTCGCAGAATGCAAGCAGAACAAATATTGCCAGTGTGTAAAATGCAATAAAGTAATTGCAAAAGACTTTTCTTCTTATTTTTTGCACAGGGGGCAGTAATACTATTGAAGCATAAAGAAGCGTGTGCAGCAGGCAGGAAATCAAATAGGGGGAATCTTTTTGCCCATTGCAGCCAATTTCTATAAAGGCAGCGGCAAAAATTGTTGCTGTAAAAATTGCTTCAGAAACATTTGCCAGCGGGGAATATTTTTCTTTGTCGTGGGTATAGTAGTAAGCCAGGGCACACAAAGGAATGGCTATGATAATGAAGTTTCCTTCTGCAAAAAGGTAATTCTGGGCAAAGAACTGGTTTGCTGCCAAGAGTAACAGGTAGGGTATGCATAGAAGGTTCTTCTTTTTCTTCCACAGATAAAGTCCGTATAGGCTTGCAAAAAGGGATATGGCGTAATACAGGATTGAAAATGTTAGGCTGGAATGAACTCCATCCGGTGAAGGCTTGTCCAAGACAAATACCATAAAGGCTATTATTGCCATAAAGATTACCGCATCCAGTGATTTATGCAAGCGGTTGGAAAGCACAAGCAGAATAAGAGCCGCTGTGGCATAGAGGGCATAGACCGCCATCTGGAAGGGCAGAGACTCTTTGGAAGAGACATATTTTAATATTGGCCTTGCATCCTCAAAGGCTGTTGCAATAAAGAGTATTACCAGCGCCAGTCTTACAAAGAAGTGTGCCGCTTTTCCTTCTGATTCACAAAGCTTTGAACGGTAGCGTCCAAGACTTTCAAAGAGCAGAAGGAATGCAAAGGCCGCAAGAAGTGGATAGTTAAAGCTTAGGTTTGCCCAGAAATAATATGCCGCTATAAAAGCAAAGGGTGCCCAAAAGTAAACCTGGCCAGAAACCTTTTCTTTTTGGTTCAGGTAGAAGACGTATGCACATGCACTAAATTCTATGCAGAAAAGTAGAAAGCATAAAGTCTGTTCATTTATTTTTACAAATGCGTTCACAATAAAAAGTAGGAATATTGCTGCGGATACAAATATTATGTCCAGTGAACGCCTTGCAAAAGACGCTTTTGTTATAAGGTATAAGGCCCCTGCTGCGCACAAGCCGTATAGTGCAAAGTGGGACGCAGGCAAAAGCAGAGCCTTTATGGGGGTAAATCCCTTTGTGCTAAATTCAAGCCATGAAGAATTGTATGCAATCAGGGCAAGGGCAATAAAGAAAAAGACGCGGACGGAAAGGTAAAAGACCACGGACTTGCTTTTATCCTTGTCATCTTCTTTTGCAGAAAAAGATTGGTGCTGAAGGAATGCTTCCAACAAAAGCATAAGGACAAGGGAAGCCAATATGGTGTTTGAAAAATTTGCAGAGAAAACAGATGCCGCAAGACATACGAAAAAAGTCGCCGCCGCTGAATTCTTAGAAAAGAAAACATGCACAAAGAACAAAAGCGCAAGCAGATAGGCTATTGCTGTTGGTGCAAGCAAAGCTGACTCTTGCATAGACCTGTTCATAAAGGCATAGCTTACATACAAAATGGCAACAAGCAGGGCGCAGAATGAATATGCAAGTTCAACGGAAGCTTTCTTTTTTCCCTTTAGCACAGGAAGCAGCGGGTAGGCAAGGGCTGCAATGGTAAGGCCAAGTGCCAAGATGCAGTCCATTATTGAACCCATACGATTGTAATCGCTTCGCAAATACTTCCAGCCTATTCCTTCCCAGAATCCGTTTATAGTCAAAAGCAAAAGAAGAATGCAAAGGCCTGCAAAGGAAAGCCGCTCTATGAACCTGTCGCCGTGTGCAATTGCGTATTCAAGGCAGAGTACCGCAAAAGAAACGCTACATACAATCCAAAGACCGGGAATGCCCTTTTCCAGTACGACGGCAAGCATTGCAGCCGCTACGCACAGCATGAGCCTCATACCGTATTTTTTTTGCCGTGCAAATGGGAAGATGGCCGCAAACAAAAGGTAGAATCCAAACGCCCCACCGCCAGCGCTATTGTAAGAAAGGGCATAGGCTACAGATTGGGCAAGCGCAAAAAAGAAAACCCCGGTGGAATTCATTGCGTACATTATTAATATGGAAGAAATTGACCAGACAAAGAAAAAGCCGCTTGTGTTTCCAGGAAGACGGCATATCTGAGAAATAAAGGCAACGGCTCCGCCAAAGAGAAGCGACCATAGGACAGCGCTGCCTTCCCGCCAGTGCTTTTTGCAAATCAAATTTTTCTTAAAAAATACAAGGCAGCCCAAGCCCTGGACTGCAAGCAGCATTACAAATGCCGCAACTGCTTTTGCAAAGCGGGGAATGGCATTCCAGTTGTAGGCAATGAGCGAAATGACTCCCGCCGCAATAAGTATTGATGCCATTACGCTTAAAACAACGGGAATCTGTTCCGTGGTAAGGGCAGGAATAGTTGGCGCAGACTTTTTGTTTCTTTCGTTGATTAGTTTGTATATGTTATCGCCATCTTTCTTTTTGCCCGCAGCGGTAACAGACTCTTTTGCGGATGGGGCCTCTTTTTCCACCGCATTGCTTTGCGCAGGTGTAGCAGAAGATTCCGCATTTTTGTAGTAGTCAGAAATCTTTGTGGAGACTTCGCTTGAGACAACGCCTTTTTCTACTAAGACTTTCAGTTCGCCTAAAAGCCAGTCTACATGAACTTTTTCCATAGTTTAAACTATAGCATGATGTCTTTCTTTTGGATAGGGCATTTTTTGCTCTGTAGAAGGTAAGTGCCAATCTTTATGCAAGTTAGTAAATTAAAATGCAAACACGAAAGCACTTCCATTCCCGGCAGTAAACGCATCAAAAAAGCCGAGCGCGGATACATGGTATCTGACTCGCTTCGCGGCTTGAAGCTACGCTGCCGGGTTCGCTCCGCGCAAATGCTTTTTTGCTGCGTTTCCCGCCTCCATTCCAGTGCTTTCTTAACATGCTTTTTACATCACCATTATTGAAAATATACACTTGCCTTCTACCCCTCATTGGGGTAAGGGGTAAATATATTTAGTAAGTATTCAAAAATCAAAATATTTAAAACTTTTGATTAAGATAAAAACAAACTAATGACATGGCTTTTTTTGTTCAGAGGCAATGAGTTTCTATCCATTTTGCAAGTCCGTCGTTTTCGTTGGAAGGGCAAATTTCATCTGCAATGTCCTTTACCTGTTGAATGGCATTTTCCATGGCAATGCCTTTTCCGCACAGCTTTAGCATTCCAATGTCGTTAAAGTCGTCACCAAAGGCAACCATATTTTCCGTTGGAATTTTTAGCGCTTTGCTTACCGCAAGAATTGCCTTTTCCTTTGTGGCGTTTTTGTTTGTTAGCTTGTACCAGGGAATGTCGGAGAAGGGAAGGTAGTCTACGTTTTCTATTCCTATGGAACTTGCAATTTTTTCCACGGCATTTTTGTCCAGCGTCTGAATGCAGATTTTCATTGCCGGTTCGCAAAAGTGTGCAAAGTCAACTTTTGTCCAGAACTTGTCGCCAAAATCATCTTCGCCTGCATTTGAATAAAGGCCCTTTTCGTTGTCTATAGAAATTATGGTTTCTTTGCCAAGCACTTGGAAAGTTTTTTCGATTAAGGTCTCTGTCTCTTCTTTTGTAAACTCAGAGTCGTAAATTTTTTCTTGGCTTTTGTCTTTGGTGCGGTGGAATGCAAGGGCGCCGCCGTTTGAAATTACAAGGTCGGGATTTATTCCGTCAAGAAATTTAACCGCATTCACCAGTGCGCGCGAAGTTGAAATGCCAAAGAGTATTTCTTTTTCTTGCGCCTTAATGATTGTCTCTTTTGTGTGATTAGAAACCGATTTGTCGTTGCGGAAAAGTGTTCCGTCCAAGTCTGAAAGAATTAATGATATGTGTTCCATAAATGATTATGGAAGAATTATTGGTTTAAGTCAATACTTGCGCAAACAAGGAAATCAGGTTTGTGTGCAGCGCGGAACGCAGACCTGATTTCCAGTTGCTTTGCATAAGAGATTACCAGGAAGAATCTGATGCTATGTTTGTTTTTATTGAAGAGCAGATGTTTTCAAAGTGGCTTTCCAATTCTTTTTGGACAATTTCGTAAGATGCCGTGTAGTGGGTTTCTGCATTTTTGTTCATTAATGCACCTGCCCAGCCGCCCCAGAAGGCTCCCTTTTTGGATTTATCCATATAGAAAACTGTTGATTCCATTAGGACGCGAACCTTTCCGTCTTTTGTTGAAATTGAAACAAAAAGAGGAATGCGGTAGTTGACCATTTTCTTTGTAAAGTCGTACATGTACTTTCCGGTAAGTTGGCATGTGTTTGCGTCAGAAGATTCCTTCTGGACTTCCGGATAGTTGAAGACTCTGGAAAATGAGCTGTCAACATAAGAATAAAGCGATTTCTGGCTTTTGCCGGAAAATTCAATTACTTTTTCATAGCGCACAACATCTTTTACTTTGTCGCTTGATGCGCATGATGAAAAACCGAATGCAAGAGCGATGATAAGCATAAAAGCAAATCTTTTCATACAAAAACCTCGCAAAAATTTAATTGTATAGGCTGAATTGATATAATTTCTGCCTATGTAGATTATGTGATTTTATCAAATCTGCCTATAGAATTCAAGTAAAATTTAATCTTATAGGCATAAAGGTAAGATGCGGATGGATTACATAAAAATCGGCCAGAGGATAAGGGATTTCCGCAAAGAGAAAAAAATGTCTCAGGAACAGCTGGCTGAACAAATTGGAATTTCACCCACTCACATGAGTCATATTGAAACTGGAAGCACAAAATTGAGTTTGCCGGTTCTGGTAAAATTGTCGCAGTCGCTAAAAGTAAAAACCGACAGACTGCTTTTTGATGCACCCCAAGTTGACTGTAGCGGGATTGTGGAGCTTCTTTCGGAATGTTCTGAAGAACAAATTGGCATTATGGAATCCATTATTGCCGCTGCAAAAAAATCTACGGATAAATATTTTTGAAAGCTTTTTATACGGCGGCTTGGCCTGCTTTTTTTTGCAAGATTCTATATTTTTTATGGAGTTTATGATATAATTATAGCAAAGAAGGGGGTCAATATGCCTTATGCAGTTTTAGAAAAGGAAATCGAAACGCTTCCTCATGCCGCTATAAGTGAAGTAATTGATTTTATCCGCTTGATAAAGTTGAAGTTCCCCGAGGAAAATACTGTTCCTGAGAAAAAATCAATGTATGGCGTTTGGAAAAATGAGCCGTTTTATATGTCCCCAGATTTTGACGAACCTCTCGAAAATTTTGAATAATCGTAACGACTGACGGAAATAATCACGAGGCAGTTTCAAAGCTCTGTTTTTGTCATTCTGAATTTATTTCAGCATCTAGCTTCAGAGATTCCGAAACAAGTTCGGAATGACGCTTTTGGAACAGATGCTCCTTTGTATGATGTAAAAAACAACCTACGCCACCGTGGAGGGGCGGGCTTTGCCCGTTGCCGTAGGCAATGGAGCCGAAGGGCGGAACCCCGGAAGGGTGGTGACGCAAAGCCGGGGGTGAGGACACCCCCGGTGCTTGTCGAGTTAGTCAATTAATGAATGGTAGAGCCTATAAAAGCACCGTCCAAATTCAAAAGATGAAAGGCTATTTTTCCATGCCGTCCATGGTGATGATGCCACCGTTTTTGTCGAATTTTAGTTCGCGGAATTTTACGTTGCGCTTTTGGTTTATGCCGCCTGAGCGTTCGCAGTCGTGGTAGAAGAGGTACCACTTTCCGTTGTACTGCATGATGGAGTGGTGGGTTGTCCAGCCAAGTACGGGGGTTAGGATTTTGCCGCCGTAGGTGTAGGGGCCGTAGACGTTTTTTGATGTTGCGTAGCAGAGCAGGTGGGTTGTTCCCGTTGAGTAGGTGAAGTAGTAGGTGTCGCCTTTTTTAAAGAGCCAGGGGTCTTCAAAGTAGCGGCGCTCTTCGTCTCCGCCTGTGAGGGGCTTTCCCTTTTCGTCAAGGATTACGAGGTCGCGGACTTCTTCTGCAAGTTCTTTCATGTTGTCTTTCATTAGGGCAATTTTTGGGGTGCAGGCAAGTTCGCTTCCTTTGGGTTCCTTGTTGTCTTTGCTCCATTTGTTGTTGCGGTACTGGTCAAGCTGGCCGCCCCAGATCCCGCCGAAGGTGAGGTAGTATTTGTTGTCTGTGTCTTGGAAGAGGCAAGGGTCTATTGAGTAGGTTCCCTGGATGTAGTTGTCTTCCGGTTTGAATGGGCCTTGGGGTTTGTCGCCGATTGCCATTCCTATGCGGAACATTCCATCTTTGTCGCGGGCGGGGAATACAAAGTAATATTTTCCGTCTTTTTCTGCGCAGTCTGGTGCCCAAAGCTGCTTGCTTGCCCACTTTATGTCTTCCAGTTTAAGGACGCAGCCGCAGTCTTTTGGCAATGTGTTTTCGTCTTGCATTTCGTAGACGTGGTAGTCTTTCATGTTGTACTGGTCGCCGTTGTCGTTGTTTTCTACGTCTTCATCTTCGTCGTGTGAGGGGTAGATGTAGATTTTTCCGTTGAAGGCGTGGGCGGATGGGTCTGCTGTGTAAAGGTCGTTTACCAGGGGTTTTTTCTGAATCATTTTCTTCTCCTAAGAAATTGTTAGCCTGTAATGCGCTTGGGATGCTGACTGGCTTTTTGAAACTGGCGTTTCTTTTAGTGATTATAATGCAGCGGGGAAGTGTGACTATCAAATTTTTATTGTTTGTATAAAGATTCTTCGGGAAAATTTTCTTTTGCGGTGGGGGTGCTTGTGTGTGCGGGGGGCTTGCTTGCGGTTGCTTATTTGTGGTAGTGGGTGCCGCAATAAACGATGTAAACGGTTTCGTTTTCAATCTTGTAGACAATTCGGTGGTATTCGTCAATTCTGCGGCTCCAGTACCCTGCAAAATCACCCTTTAGGGCTTCTGGTTTTCCAAGGCCGGAATAGCCGTTTCTGTCTATGTCTTTTAAGAGTTCATTTGCCTTTTTTAAAAGCTTTTTGTCGGATTGAAGGGAAAGGTAATCTGCCCATGCGATGTCTGACCAATTTTTGTTCATCTTTAAGCCTCAATTAAATCGTGCTGGGAAAATTTTCCATCCTCAATCTGCTTTATTGATTCTCTAAGCCTGGCCTGATTTTCTTCGCTCCAAAATGGGTCTCCGTTAAGCTCAAAGGGAATGCGGTTTTCGCGGAGTGTTATTTTTGCAAACATGTTTACTGCTGCCGAAACGGTAAGGCCAATTGATTCGCAAAAGCCTTCAAAAGCGGTTTTGGTTTCGTCGTTCATCCTGATGCTTAGTGTTGCCATAATGTGCCTCCAAATTCACTGGGTTTTCTTTGTGCTTTCACTTATAATATAATACGTTGTGTTGCAAAAGTCAAATTTTGTGTTACAAAGCGGTGTAATGTAATTCAAGGTAATACGAATCGCAAGAAAAATGCCTCCGTTTAAGCTGATGCAGGGGCAGGGGTGGGTAAGGTGGTGTAATGTAATACAATTTGCGGAAAATGCCCCCGCTAAGATTGAGCAGGGGTGGGTAAACAGACCCCGAAACAAGTTCGGGGTGACGGTTTGCGTTGTGGTGGCGGCTGCGTCGAAGTGACTGTTTGCACAGTGGTACTAGCTGCGACGTGGGGCATCGAAGTGGCAGTCTGCGTTGTGGTGCATAGAAGTGCCAGTTTGCGTCAGAGATGACGGTTTGCGTTGTGGTACCGGTTTGTGTCGGGGCTGCCTGCTAAGTTTGCCAGCCAGACTATCTCAGCAACCCCAGTTCAACTCCTGCGTGATAGATTTTATTTGCTGTAAGGAGCCTTGATGCTTGCGGCCTTTTCTACGGCTTCTTCCAGCGTCATACCGTAAAATTCCCCGGCACCAAGCAGACGGCCGCTCTTTTTGTCGTCAACAAAAGCTCCAACCACCACTCCGGGCAAGGCGCTTTCCGGTGCGTTGGGAGCATTTGGCCCGCCAAGATCTGTCCTGCACCAGCCCGGGTCTGTAAGGTTTATGCATACGTCCGTACCTTCCAGCTTGTAGCCAATATCTACCGTAACCTTGTTGAGTGCGGCTTTGCTTGCCGAATATCCTGCCTGTTCACTTTCCAGCGCAATTCCGCTTGTTGTGTTTACAATGCGGCCGAAACCCTTCTGAATCATCTTGGGAAGGAAGTGGTAGCAAATCATCATTGGGGCGGTAGTGTTAACAAGAAAGCTTTTTGTGTAGTCATCTGCGGGAGTTTTTAGCCAGTCCTTTCTGTAGGCAATCTGCATACCTGCGTTATTCAAAACAATGTCTATGCTAAGGCCAAAAGAATCAATTTCCCCCAGCATTTTTTCTACGCTTGCAAGATCGGAAAGTTCAGCCTGAACAGCCCTGCATTCAGCACCCTTAGCTCTAATTTCTGCAAGGGCCGATTCTGCATGTTCTATCTTACGGCACTGAATTATTATGTTGCAACCCCGTTCTGCCAAAAACAAAGCCGAAAGCCTTCCAATACCGCGTGAGCCTCCGGTTACCAAAGCCCAGCGACCCTTTACGTCTACCATAAAAACCTCCTTGATTTTACAAAATCCTTGGTTGCAAAAAGCTATTTCTTGGC
The DNA here is from genome assembly GCA_002373205.1 of Treponema sp. UBA3662. Lineage (GTDB taxonomy): Bacteria > Spirochaetota > Spirochaetia > Treponematales > Treponemataceae > Treponema_D. Next base: position 556 of record DFJV01000026.1, on the reverse strand, counting down.
CTTCCCTAAAAAATTGCTAAGCTTAAAAAAGACAATGCTTCCGAGTATGGCACCAAGAGTGTCCGCACACCAGTCCCAGACAGAACAGCTGCGCCCCGGGGTAAAACTCTGGTGAATCTCGTCAATAAAACCGTAAAGACTTGTAAGCAGAATGGGCAAGAGAATCCTCCACTTGGCAGGAAGATTAGTTCCCACGCCAAAGGCAACCCAAAAGGCAAGGCCACCGAAGCAGACCAGATGCACAAGCTTGTCCGCGTTCCAAAAATCCGGCATGTGTTCAATTGTTGGGTGGCTAGAAAGATAGCAGCTGCAAGCCGTAATAAAAATAGCCGGCAGCCATTTTGCAAATTTTATAAAAAATGTTTTTGACTTCATACCCAAAGTATAGCGATTGTTGCGCCGAATGCAAAGTAGCGGATTTTTTTTGACGGTAATTTTTAGGACGCAGTTCTACCGGCTCTACCATGTTATTTTTTTGCTAATTCGACCGAACAGGCCATTTTTTACGGGCTTTCCGGGGTTCCGCTTGCGCTCCATTGCTTCGCAACGCGTTCCG
>DFJV01000058.1:7292-35116 GCA_002373205.1 Treponema sp. UBA3662 | reverse complement strand
GGAAGACGCATAAGTCCAAAGCCAAGCTTTGGTATCTTTGCCAAATCAAGTGCCATACATTTCTCCTATTATAAAACAATGATAAACTAAAAATTAAAAAAAGAAAGTGCCTTATTGTTAAAAGCTGCCCGATTTTTGCTATTCCTCTTTGAACAAGCAATCAATATTGCTTTCTATTACTTTCTTTAACGAAGCCCTTTCTACCGTCTCTGGAAAATTGCGCCAGACAACATATTTTGCATCAGGAGCAACTTCAAGAAGCGGACTGCCAACCGGATTGTGAACGTTGTCTATGATAAAAACAAAATCCTGTTCTTTTGCAAAGGCAATCTGTTCAGAAGTCACTTCCCCTGGCCCAAAGGTCTGCGCAAGTTCAAGCCCCAGGTCCTTAGCAAGATAAATCTGGTTCTTGTTGCAAAAAACTTTTGCCCCAGAAAGACCTTCTTTTGTAAGACGATTTTTTCCTTTTTCAACTACCGCACAATATTCTTCAAGACGCTTTTTACATTCATCCTGGGTCCCAAAAATTTCCGCAAGCTTTTTGGCTTCCAAAGAAACAGTTTCAATTGAATTATCGCATTTGATTTTTATCATTTTTGAATCTGCCGTTGCCGCATCACCAAGGGTTTTCATCATGCGCTCAAAACCTGCATAAACAAAATATGAACTGTCATTGATTTTTTGAATGTCGGAAACAGTAACCTCATATTCAGGCGGATGGCGCAGGCTTGCAGGAGCAATAATTTCCACACCGTCAACCCCGGCAATATCCATAAAGCCCGCAGTCCAACTTGTAGACGCAAGAAATTTTAGGGCAGGCTGACCGTTTGCCGCAGGCTCAACTTTTGCAGTAGACTTCTTGCAACCCACAAGAAGAAACAAGATACTTGCTGCAAAAAGAAAGCATTTTTTTTTCATTTTAAAACCCCGCTAAATATTATAAATATGCCACCCGCCACAACCGAAATAGTCGCAGCCGGAGGAAGATTGCAAATTACCGCGATTACATATCCGACAAGAGAAAACAAAAGTCCCAGAACAGAACTGACCAAGAAAAGCTTCTTAATCCCGCAGAAACGCCTTAGGTTGATTCTGCTTGCACATAGGACAGGAAGTATCAAAAGGGAGTCAATCAAAAAAGCACCAAGAAGTTTCATTGCAACAGAAACAACAAGCGCAATAAGCATTATCATAAAAGTATAATGCAACTTCACATTAATTCCAATTGACCTGGAAATTTCGTTGTTAAAGAAAAGAGCAAGTATGTTGTGAAAATTAATCACAAGATAAAGCAAGAGCAAAAGTGAAATTCCCAAAAGAAGAATTACATCGTAAAGCTTTAGAGCAAAGGGGCTTCCCCACAAAAGGCTAAGGCTGTCTTTTGCAGGAACATTCTTTACATGCATTATTATAGAGGCAAATGCCATGCTCAAAATCATTCCTGCCGCACTTGCATAACCAAATCCAAAGGCCTGATTCCTTCCAAGAAAAACAATTCCCAAAACCATTAGCAGGTTTACAAAAATTGTAAGCGGTACAAGGGGAAGGTTTACGGCAAGACTAAGCGCACCGCCCAAAATAACACCGTGCATGAGCATATAGCGCAGGGGAATCAGGTTCAAGCGAAGGACCATCACTCCGCAAAGAGGAAAGCATGCCCCGCTTATAACCATGGCAAGAAATCCCCGCAATACCGGCGCAAGGGAAAAAAGCAAACCTATGCGTTCAAAAAAATCAGTCATAGATTCCCCCAAGCACAAGCTTTTCCCAACCCCGCAAAGTGGCAAGTTCCTTGTCGTGAGTCACAACAATTATTGTTGGAATTTCAGAAAGCGTTAAAGAGCGCAAGATATCCGTCACCATCTTTTTGTTTTCAGCATCAAGGCTTGCGGTAGGTTCATCCAAAAGGAGAAGCTTTGCATTCTGGGCAAGGCAGCGCGCAAGGTGGATTTTTTGTTTTTCACCGCCGCTCAAAGAAGAAAAGCTTCTGTCCGCAAGATGCTGGCAAGACAGGCGGCAAAGCGTTTTTTCTATAAGCTGATTTTTATTCTTAGCCTTTGAATCAAGCCCCAGCCCAACCACTTCCCGGCAGGAAAGGCTAAAAAAAGGAGCATCTGTAAACTGAGGAATATAACCCACCGTAAACTTTTGCAAACTGTCAGGGCTCTTTCCGTCAACAAGAATCTTTCCGTCATAGTTTTTTTCTATTCCGCAAATGAGCCTAAGCAGGGTGGTCTTTCCGCTACCGTTTTCGCCCAGCACCATAAGATGGGAACCCGCCTTAAGTTCAAAGGAAAGATTTTTCTTGCAAACAAATGGATGAACAAGGTCTTGCACACTAACGTCAACACCCTGAACAAGTTTTGCCCTCTGCCTTAAAAGAAAATACATATAGTCATCATCGTCAAGTTCTTCCAGCTGATTTTCTGTGGCACACATCAGCTTGGGAACAAGATGGCTATACTCAACCCCCACGCGGTCACTTTCCGCAGCATGAGCGTTATGAAGATTTATATATCTAAGCGCATTTTCGCTCAAAAGATCCGCATTGATTTTTTTTATTCCAAGCCGAATGGTCAAAACAGCGGCAGCTTTTCCAACGGCACAATCATGACTGCAAAGCATGTCACGCTCACCGTCATAGGTCTTTAAAAATTCTTCAAGCTCAAACAAAGGATGCAACCATTTACCGGAACTTTCAAAAATCAAAGAATCCCGGTTAAAAACCTGCAGAGAAACATTCTGTGGCAATGGCTGTGTGTAGGACATATTCTATTTATCATGCATTAGCACAAATTTGTCAACAAAAATTTTGGCACAAAAAATCCTTGGTTTGCAAGACCAACGCGGCTGGAAAAACTACGTGTAAAAACTTGCGCCTTGTTTTTAATACCATTCTGTGCTATTTTATCAGCATGAAAATTTCAACAGAAAAATCTGAACTCAGCGGAGAAATTTCCGTTCCCGGTTCAAAGTCACATACAATAAGAGCCCTACTTCTGGCAGCCATGTCGGACGGAGTTTGCAAAATCTCAAACCCCCTGCCAAGCGAAGACTGTCTTAGCACATACGCTGCCCTGCCCCTGATTGGAGCAAGCGCAAACTTGGGCGAATCAAGCGACGGCTCTCCTTCAAAGACATGGACTGTTTACGGCGCCGGAGAAAAACTTCATCTGCCAAGCGATGTTGTAAACGTTGGAAATTCAGGCTCCCTGCTCTACTTCCTCTCTCCAATAGCCGCAACTTTCAGCGGATGGAGTATTTTTACCGGAGACGAAAGCATAAGAAAGCGCCCCGTCCACCACGTTGTAGATGCACTTAACCAGCTGGGTGCCAAGGCCTGCACCTCTGTTCCGGGAAGCTCTACCTGCCCACTTTTAATACAAGGACCAATTTCCGCAAAGAATAAAATCACCACAGACGGAACTGTTTCCAGCCAATATATTTCAGGCCTCATGATGGCAGCCCTAAGGCTAAACGGCACTTTGCAGATTGAACTAACCGACCCAAAAGAAACGCCCTACCTTACCATGACCCAAAAGTGGCTGGAAAGCGTTGGCGCAAAAGTTCAGATAAGCCCGGATTTTAAGCACATAGAAGTGCAAGGTCCCGTAAACATAAAAGCCTTTGACACAACAATTCCAAGCGACTGGGAAGCGGTTGCCTTTCCACTTGTGGCAGCCCTCATCACAAACAGCGACATCACAATAAAAGACATAGACGGTTCGGGAACCCAGGGAGACGAAGCAATTGTTCAGGTGTTAAAATCACTTGGAGCAGACATAGAGTGGAACAAAGAAGCCAAAACCCTTCGTGTTCGCGGATTAAAAAAATCTTCAGACGGAATTGGACGGCTTTCCACAGAAAATCTTCCCGGCAAGGAACTCCACGTAAACCTTTCAGGCTACCCCGATGCAATCTGTGCAGTAGCGGCAATAGCATGCTTTACAGAAGGCAAGGTTTTTATAGAAGACATAAGCGTTTGCCGCCGCAAAGAAACAGACCGCATAAAAGTGCTTCATGAAGAACTTGCAAAGCTTGGTGCGGTTACGGAAGAAGGCAAAGACTACTTTGTTATCCACGGACACTCCCCAATAAAAGCAGACGGATCTGCAAACCCGGAATTCTCCCTTCACGGAGCAAATGTAGAAAGCTACAAGGACCACCGGGTTGCAATGGCTATGGCCTGCATGGGGCTGGCGCTTGGACAAAAAGAAAAAATTATCGTAAACGACGCAGAATGTTGCGCAGTTAGCTTCCCTGACTTTTTTAAGGTAATGGGTGGAATAGGAGCAAAATTTTATGAAGAACACGCTGAATAATGAACTTGCAGTCTGCGGATTTGCAGCAGTAAAAACTTTGGAAAAGGCAAACTGGGAACGAATCACCAGACTTTATTTTTCTTCCGCAAGGGCCCCACTCTTTGGAGGACTTTGCAAAAAACTTGCCGCAGCAAAAAAGCCTTACAATCAGGTTAAGGATGAAGTTGAACTTGAGCGTCTCTGTGGCAGCGTACACCACCAGGGCGTAGTTGCCATGATCCAGACTCCGGAAATAAAAGCCCTGAACACAGAAATTACGGCAAAATGGGTAGAAGAAAAACAGTCCGCAATTCTTCTTGACCGCGTAGGGAACGCAAACAATCTTGGCGCAATTGTCAGAAGCGCTGCTTTCTTTGGCATAAAGAACGTCGTAATTCCACTGGACGAAGCACAGTCATCAGTTACAACAAGCAGCTACCGTGTAGCAGAAGGCGGCATGGAATTTGTAAACATCTATTCCATAAAATCAATTCCACGCCTTTTGAATGACATGGCGGGCAAAATGGTAAGAATAGGAACATCGCTTGATGCAAAGGAGACAACCCGCAGCATAAAGCAGATGTGCCAAGACAAGGGTGTAATAATAATTCTTGGCAACGAAGAAAACGGAATCAGCAAAGAGGTAAAATCCCTCTGCGACCACCTGGTTCTTATTCCTTACGCAGGATTCCCGGATTCAAAGCCTGTAATCGACAGCCTTAATGTTGCCCAGGCATCATCCGTTATCATGTATGAACTTATGGGGAAATAAATTTATGAAAATCACACAGACTTTTGCAGTCCTTGCCTTTGCATGCCTCTTTCCAATAAATGCAGGTGCACAAATTTTCAATGTAAACATTCCTCAGAATGAACTTTGCCTTCCAGAAGAAAACTCTCCTTTTGCGCTGGACAAGGTTTGGGATCCGATTATTTTTGGCGCAGGAGCCATAACTTATGGCGGGGCACTTTTAAAAGACCATTTTTCTTCAAACGACGACGTTGATGATTTTAAAAGCTACGACAAGGACAATGTTAATCCCTTTGACCGTTTCTTTATGAATGAATACAGCAAGAGCCTGCACAACCTGGGAACAGCAACATGCCTAGTGGCCACTGCCGGAATTCCTTTTGCAACTTTCCTAACAGAAAGCGCCTGCGGAAATTTTAGCAAGCAGAATCTTTTTGATGTTGCCGTAATGTATTCAGAAGCACTTTTGTTCACAAACGGAATCAAAGACTGGATAAAGATAGGTGCAAGACGTGAACGACCCTACATGTATTTTGACGAGCGCGATGAAGACGGAATAGACAGCAACGACTACAAATATTCCTTCTTGAGCGGACACACAGCAAATGCCTTTATGGGAGCAACATTCACCTCTTACGTTTTTTGCAGCTACTATCCAGATTCAAAGCTAAAGATTCCGGTAATTGCAACTTCATACCTCTTTGCAGCAGGAACAGGAGCATTGCGTATGGCAAGCGGAAACCACTTCTGTACAGACGTGCTAGCAGGAGCCGCAATGGGTACAGCAGTAGGATTTGCAGTTCCATTTGTCCACCATCTTTTTGCCCAAAGTAATTCATCAGAAAAGGATTCGTCCAAAAAACCGCAACTTATGTTCAGCCCTTACGGAATAAACGTACACTTGAATTTCTAAAGTCTTATTGAACCACTTCTTTACCGCCAAGTAAAACCAAAGCCAACGGTAAAGAGGTGGTAAGTTGAAATATCATCATCAAGGAATTCTTTTTCATCAAAGTAGTTTTCAAGGTTTATCTTCCAGCCAAAATTGTAGCCAAGGTTTAGCATAACTTTTCCAATAAGAATGTCTGTTCCCACACCAATTTCTGGGGTCAGGTTTTCATCCGTGTGATAATTAAGCGCAAGCTCGGCATAGGGGCGAATAAAATTCGTTGGCATAAAATTTACGCCGCCAAAAGCACCAAAGCAGTAAGCGCTGTTTTCTTTTGACCGGTTCTTGTAATCATAACCCAAGTCACCGCCAACAAAGGCAAACTTTCCAAGTCCCAAGGCAACATTCAAAACTATGGAATTAAGCTGTATGTCCTTTGCCTCAAAATCATTCAGCATGGAATTTGTAATTCTTGTGTCCGTTGAAATGTAGACTGCACTCCGTCCCTTTTGTTCAACATGCTTCTTTTTATCGTCAACAATGGTAATCTGCCCTCTGGACTCTGCCCTGGCAACGGCCTTTTCCTGGCTTGTCTTCATTTCTCCCATAAGGACTCTTGCGGCTGAATTTATATCTGCCTCGCGCTCAGATGCAGTTCGGATTTCGATGCGGGGATAGACAATAAATGTGGTCTCCGAAAGAAAATCCTTTCCAAAAGTAAAGATTGTCTTGTTTGTATCGGTACGCACAAGCTCAAGCTGCTCAGGTTCAAAGCGGTATTCTGATGCTTCCTTCCACTTGCGGATTTTATATTTTAAGCGCACATAGACAACTGGCACTGCCTGGCGGAAGAGGCTGTCATAGAGCATAATGTTCCTCTCGTATTCCTCGCGCTCTTCCTTGGTCATTTTTACAAGGGACTTAACCTCTTTTCCGGTAAGAGCCTTGTAAGACAAGGGCAAATCAATAGAGAATAATGATGTGTAGTTAAAAAAATTAGACTTGACAGAAATAGTCCACCGGTTGCGCAAAGAGTTGTATGCATAGCCACGCAAAACAAGGGTATCCGTAAGTGACGTTGCCGTATAGACCTTGTTCTCCAGAACCTTGTAAGACTTGTCCAGGTTTACCTGTGAAGCATATTCAACAGAGCTTGCTTCCGGTGATTTTGATTTTTCAAAACGCAACCTGAGGATTGACCTCTTGGAACTTTCAACCTGTTCTATGTTTTCAAGAAATTTTTCGGTGTCATCAGGATATTTTTCTGCAAGGGTGATGGCAGCTTCCCTAAAACTTATCACAGCCTCTTCTATTAAATCATTTTGCTCGTCAGTACGCTTTTCCGAAAGCTTACCTTCTTCATCCAAAGCCACCGCATCATAATACTCCTGCAGCCTATTCTGGGCATCCAAGACAGGCTCAAAAATATCAGAGCTAGTTGCTTGTGCAAAAGCAGAGGAATTAAAAAAGCAAAGGGCAAGGACAAACGCCACAACGATAGAAATAATTTTCACGCTACCATTCTACACCAGACGCAACGAATTGTCTATTGAGCAAGCTTGAAAGCAAATGGGAAGAATTACAAGCGACAGTTGACATCCGCAAAAGAGCAAGAATATAATTATCTTATGAATCTGTATGAATCCCCATGCGGTTATTTTGACAGACTTACCTCGAACCAAGAGATATATTCTTTTCCAGATGAAGACGAACTTAAAGACCTTATTCCGGATGAAATTATCCGCAGCGCAGAAAAGAGGTATGGAAAGAAAGTTACCAGACAGGAATTTTTCTACACCATTCAGCTGGAAGAAGGATTCCGCAGAACAGACAACATAATCTACCGCGCAACATGCCCTGAATGTAAAAAATGCATACCAATAAGAATTCCCGCAGGTGAATACAGGCCAAATAAAAGCGCACGCCATCTTATAAGAAAAAATTCATCGCTTGAACTTCGCATTACAGAAGAAGCAAATGATTTTGTTACGGAAGAAAAAGTTTTGCTTTACCAGAATTACTGGAAGCGGCACAACCCCGAAAAAAATATTTCTAAAGAAGATGCCTTTTCGGATATAGCGGTATTTTCTGGTTTTGAGCAAGGAAAGAATTACAGCGGAACAAAAAATTTTGACTATTACCTGGACGGAAAGCTCGTGGCCGTAAGCGTGCTTGACTTTGCGCTTGATTCAATTTCTTCAAACTATTTTTACTACGACATTTCTCCGCAAATTCTAAAACGCTCCATAGGGACATTCAGCATAATAAACGAAATCCTTTGGACTGCAGAACACGGCTACGACTATTACTATCTTGGCTACTGGATTGAAGGCCACCCCAAGATGAATTACAAGGCAAACTTTTTTCCGCATGAACTTTTGGTGAACGGAGAATGGATAACCAAGTCTAGCCCCGATTGTAAGACCTTACAGTAACCTTACGCACAGCAAAACCAGAAAGGCTGCTCCAGAAAAACTTGCTTGCCTTTATTTTCTTTGCTATAATTCTTGTATGGAAATTCAGACCCTAAAAAACAAATGCATCGTATTGGGTGTAAGCGGAAGCATAGCCGCATACAAAGCCGCAGCCCTAACAAGCATGCTGGTAAAGGCCGGCGCAGATGTCCACGTTATAATGACAAAAAACGCAACCCAGCTGATTGGGCCCGCAACTTTTGAAAACCTTACGGGCAACCGCTGCCTTTTGGAAACATTTGACCGCAACCACGAATTTAAAGTTCAGCACATTTCACTTGCGCAAAGGGCAGACCTTTTTATAATTGCACCCGCAAGTGCAAACGTAATTGCAAAAGTTGCAAACGGCCTTGCAGATGACATGCTAACAACAACTTTTCTTGCTTGCACCTGCCCCAAAATAATTGCACCCGCAATGAACACGGCAATGTACGAAAATCCCGTTACCCAGGACAACCTAAAAAAATGCCGCAGCTACGGAATGAGCATAGCCGAGGGCGATGCAGGATACCTTGCTTGCGGAACAAGCGGAAAAGGAAGGCTTGCAGAACCAGAAAACCTCTTTGCCTGGATTGAACACGAACTTCCCCGCAAAAAAGACTTGGCAGGAAAAAAGATTCTCGTAACCGCAGGCCCAACTCAAGAGTCTTTAGATCCAGTGCGCTACATAACAAACCATTCTTCCGGCAAGATGGGATATGCCGTTGCAAAAGCCGCAAGCAGGCGCGGTGCAGAAGTAACACTTGTTAGTGGACCTGTTGCCCTAAAGGAACTTCCCTTTGTAAACACAGTTCACATAACAAGTGCTGCCCAAATGGCAAAAGCCGTTAAGGATAATTTTTTTGATTCAGACATTCTAATAAAAGCGGCGGCAGTTGCAGATTACAGGCCGGCTAATGTAAGCGACCAAAAAATCAAAAAACACGATGACGACCTAAGCCTGCCCCTTGAACGCACGGAAGACATTCTTACATGGTGCGGAAAAAACAAAAAAAGCGGACAGTTCTTGTGCGGATTTTCTATGGAAACCCAAAACATGGTTGAAAATTCCAAGGCAAAGCTCGTAAAGAAAAACCTTGATTTGATTGCGGCAAATTCGCTTTCTTCACCGGATTCCGGATTTGCGGTTGACACAAACGTGCTTACCCTAATTTCTCCTTCTAGCACAAAGGAATTGCCAGTAATGCAAAAAGAAGAAGCGGCCGACTGTCTTCTTGATGAAATTGTTTTGCTTATGGAACAAAGGCAATAGTAGCTTAAAAGGAGAACTGCATCTTGGAAGTAAAAGAAATCAGCATAACAGACATTGGCGGTTTTAGGATAGGGAACGCACAGGATTATGATGCCATGACCGGGGTTACCGCAATTGTCTTTGACAGGGAAAATACTGCCGGAATAGACATTAGCGGCGGAGGCCCTGCTGCCAGGGAATCTTTCCTGTTTACACCGCTTTCCTACAAGCAATCCATAACAGCCCTGCTTTTGTCTGGCGGATCTGCATACGGACTTGCCGCTGCAACCGGGGCAATGCAGTATCTTGAAGAACACGGAATGGGCTACCGCCTTGCAGACATGGTGATTCCGATTGTGCCCCAGTCCTGCATCTTTGACCTAAGCACAAAGACAAAAGTACGGCCGGATGCAAAGATGGGGTACGCTGCATGCAAAGACGCAGAAAGGAATGCCCTTCCCCAGTCAGGAAATGTTGGCGGCGGATGTGGTGCTTCGGTTGGAAAGCTATGCGGTCTTAAACGGGCTCAGAAAAGTGGCATTGGCTATTACGCACTTCAGGTTGGAGAACTTAAGGTTGGTGCCATTGTAATTGTAAATGCACTTGGCGATGTCTTTGACTTTAGAAATGGAAAAAAAGTTGCCGGTGCAATGAATGCCGAACGGACAGCCTTTATAGACAGCGAAGAAGTTCTTTATTCCATGCAGGAAGGGATGCAGAATAAGATCCAGGAAGGAAAAAACACTACTATTGGAGCCGTAATTACAAACGCAAAATTCAGTCAGCAGGAGATGTGCAAGATAGCGGCAATGACCCGGGCTGGCCTTGCACGCAGCATAAATCCTGTTGGGACCAGCGCGGACGGAGACACAGTTTATGCCGTTTCATGCGGAGACATAAAAAGCGACTGCAACCTTGTTGGAACTTTGGCTTCCCGGGTACTTAGCATGGCAATTTTAGACGCCGTTTCCTCATCCAAAATGACGGAAGAGGAATACAAGCGCTTTTTGCAAATTAAGGGTGAATAGGAATTTTTCCCAAGCCCTACTTAATATCATCTTCTTCCATATCACTTAGGATGCCTGCTTCTATGGCTCTTTTTTCCGCAGCAGAAACTTGGCCGCGCTTTTTTCTACCGGCAACATTTTTTGCGGCGGATTTTTTTGACGCAGAAGTTTTTTTGCTGCCCGAAGGAATTGCAAGTTCGGGAAGGCTTTCCTTTTCGCCTTTGTCATTTAAAATCGTAATGTCATAGTGGGTAAACGGTATTGTAACATTTTCTTCGCGGCATGTTTTTACTATTTCCGTATAAACTTCCGTCTTTACAGCAAAGAGGTCGCCGTTGTTGAACCATACGGCAAGCTTTAGTTTTATTGCATCGCCAAATCCGTCATAGAAAAGAAGGGGTGCCGGGTCTTTTATGACAGACTTACACTTTGCAGGAATTTTGCTTACCACATTGTAGACGTACTTTAGGTCCATGTCGTAGCCGATGGGAATCTCAAAGACAAAGCGTCTCTTGGGAAAGCGGCTGTAGTTGATAAGGTTATTGTTGATGATTGTGCTGTTTGGTATGCGGATCATCTGGTTGTCTGCCGTATGGATTTTTATGCTCAAAAGACCTATTGTGTCTACAGTTCCTGCCACACCGCCAACTTCTATGTAGTCGCCAATCTTGAGCGTCTTTTCGGAAACAACAAAGAGTCCGCTGATAATGTTGCTAACGCTGGTCTGGGCCGCAAAACCGATTGCAAGTCCTGCAACACCGGCAGCTCCCCATATTGCCTTAAGGTCAATTCCAAAAAGGCTAAGGATGTACATTCCCATCAGTATGTAAAAAACATAGCTTATGGCTTTGCTTAGCATTTGCGCATTGTGCGGCTCCATTTTTACGGCAACACGTTTTTTGATTATGCGCTTTATTATTCTGTAAAAGGTATAAAACACAAGGAGTGCAACTATGCTGATTGCTACCTTAAAAAGATTGTTCCATGTAATATAATCCTTTAGTTCATCAATATGAAAAAGAGATTTTGTCTGTTCCGTTACTTCCGTTCCAATTTCTCCAATTGTCTCCACAACGGCATCTTTTTTTGGATCCATAATTCCTCCGCAATAAACACAATAATATATAAAATTTACGTTTTTTTCTACCTTTTTGAATTTTTAAAGCATATATATTATATGATGAATAAAACAAATTTCTTTTTTGCACCGGCACTTTTATTCCTAATCCTAGGATGCAGCGAAGTGCAGGCGGTCAATTCTTCCGAAGAAGATGTAAGAATAGAGCTACCTTGCTGTACAATGGATTCCGATGGAAATTATCTTCCTGTTGAATTCTGGAACATGGCATACAGCGACGGAATCAACTGCGGCAAAATGCAGATGATTCCGTCTGGAAGTACAATCAAGGCACAAGTATGCAAAAACCGGGTTGCCTCTTTTTTTGCAGAACCAGTTTTTCCTTGCGCTCCAAACAGGGAAAACAAAGGCATACCGCGTCCTACGGGGGCAATTTTTCCACTTAACACGGAGCTTTCCTTTCAAAACGGATTTGCGGCTTCCGTCCTGTATTCACTCTACATGGGAAGTTCCTGCGGGAATGCAACAGACGTACAGGAATTTCTTACGCGCTTTAACTGGCAAAAGTTTGAACAAACATGTCTTGAAAAATCAGCAGATCCATGGCTTTTGGACAAGGAGCGGATTATGAAGGCAATTTCTTCCGGCAAGTTCAAAAAAAGCGACATAAGGCTTAGGTAATGTTACGGTGGAATAAAGCCGAAATCTAATATATAGTAATGCAATGAAAATTATTGATATTAAAGCCGTAACTTACAGATTCCCAATATTTTTAGGCCTGACCATACTTGTTTTCTCATCAGTCTCCTGCGCTAAAAAGAAGAGTGAGCAAAAAGACGGCACTCTGATGGAACTGCGCTCAGTACAAAAAAGCCACACCTGGTACTATTTTACCCAAGACGGATTCGAAAAATGCGACCTTCCGCAAAAGGCACCTGCTGTGCCGGAAAAGCCATGGACAGAGGCTGTCCGCATCTCTTCTGCGGGAAGCGTTCCATCGACCGAAGGAGGAGCAAATTCCTACCAAGCTTATGCACTTGTAAACCACGGAGGAATTCTGGCAATAAAAAACGATGGAGTGGAATTTTTTAAAGACCGTTCCATTTTTACAAGCGAAACCGCAGACTCTCTGGTCTTTAGCAAGGGCGTTCCCATTTTCTATCTTTACAAAAGCACTTTTTTTAACCAGCTACAGGAACCCTTTTCGCAAACAGCAGAACCAACCCAAAAGCCAACCCACAGGCCCTTTCTGGTTGAATTCAATCCGTCTGCAAAGCTTTTCTTTCCGCTTGTGTCCTACGAAAACCTTCATCTGGCACGAGAAGATCAGGTAACAGGCTACGTGTGGAACGGAAAGACATGGGCCTGCTCTGCAAAAAGAAAGCCTGATGCAAACCGATTTGAATTCTCATACTTTACATGGGAACCCTACGTTCAGCTTTCTGAACTTTCGCCTGCCCTGAATACGGAAGACATGCTGCTCTTTAAGCCTTCAAGCGAAGACGATTACAAAAAGCTTATTCTGCCAAAGCTATACAATTCTGCCCCGGAAAAAGTAAAGGAACTGCTTTCCCCAATCCCCAGCGAATTCCCATTCTATCTTATCTGGCGTGATGAATCTGGAACAACACCGCTAAGCTACTACCAAAGCGGGAACGGGGCATCTCCTGTTAGTGCTCACGGAATAGAGGCCCCCCTTGCAGGCTACGTTGCTTGTGTTTTTGCAGACGGAACAACTTACATAAAAAAAACGGCAGCCGACTCGCAGACCGTTGCGTTCAGACTACCGTTAATGCCGGCTGGCTACAACTATGGAGAAGTTGCAATTGCCGGAAACTATTTATATGTTGCATGGGAACAAACCATCTTTTACAAGACTGGCCGTTCAGGTTTTATAAGCGTGAACTTGGAAGACGTCCTTGCCCAGGCAACGGCTGCAAAGGATAAGAAACAAGATTAGGAACATCAGTTTCTTCCGCCTTAATGTAAAGATATTTAAAAGGGTGAATATCCAAGGCATTGCTCTTCCAACCGCCAATCACATTCGTGTTGATAACATGCATGCAAACCGGATGTGATATTGGAATTATTTCTGCATCATCAAGTATAACCTGCTCTGCTTCTGCAAGAATGACAAAACGGTCTTTTTGCTTTGCAGTACCGGCGGCTTGCTTTAAAAGCTCATCGTAACGGCTGTTTTTATAACCAGAAACATTCAGCGTGGAATTGCTCCTAAAAAGCTCCAGGAAGGTTGTAGGGTCTGCAAAGTCCCCAATCCATGAATACATGAACAAGTCTGCCGGAGAATTTTTTATCTTGTTAACATAAGTAGTAAAGTTGCCATCAACGCTTACAACCAGCTCTACTCCAAGAGGCGCCCAAGCCTTCTTTAGAACTTCAGCCCAGCTTTTCATGTAATCCAAATCCATTATGCTGAAGTTGATTTTTAAAATGTCCGAAGAAGAAAGGCCTACTTTTTTGCGGGCAATATTCATAAGCTCAAGGGCATCTTCCGGGTCGTAATCATCCCAGCCTATAACAGAGGGATAACCTGAAAGCGGATAGACCAAAGAGTTTGCCTTTACCGCATAGTCCTTTCTTAACTCGTCATAGGGTACGGCTTCCAAAAGCGCAGTGCGGAATTCCTGAGTGTTCCAGATTTTCTTGGACTGCTTAAAAAAGAGGAATGTAGTGCCAAATTCACCGGCTATATTGATTGAATCCTTGTTAAGAATCTTTTCTACATCAACGTCTCCCGTTACCCAGTCTGCCTCCCCGGTATTGAAAAGATGGGCATTTTCCTTTGCATCGTCCCCCTGGCGTATCGTAATTCCAGGAAGCTGAACAGCCGCAGCGTCGCGATAGTTCATGTTCTTTACCATCTTAAGCTCTCCGTTGCTGTATGAGCTGATTACAAAAGGTCCGGAAAAGACATTCTTCTTTTTGCTTACGGCAGAAAATGCATGGTGGCAAAGAATGCGGGGAAAGTGTTCTGTTGGCTCGGTAAGGTGAACAACAAGAGTCTCTTCGTCGCGGACAATTATGCGTACATCATCTGCAGAGCCTTTTCCTGTACGGTATGCTTCTGCACCTTCGATGCAGTCAATAAGAGATGCAAAGGGAGCGTTCTTTGTGGCAAGCAGGCTAAGCCAAGAGTTGCGGATTGCAGAGGCATTCAGTGGGCTTCCGTCGCTAAATTTTAGTCCTTTGCGCAAAGTAAAGGTCCAGCGCATTTTGTTGCGTGAGATTTTGTATGTTTCGCAGATTGCATTTACAGGATCAAGTGTTATTGGATCGTAGGAAAAAAGCCCTTCATACAAGGCCGTAAAAAGCTGGGCTTCCGAATTATAGCTTGCAGTATAAGGATTTAGGTCATATTCATGCACCATATCCTGAATGGTAAGAACCCGCTGCAAAGACGGAATTGGAGCTGTATTCTTTGTTTTTGGAAGATTAAAATTAAACTGCGCAAAAACTGCCGGAATAGCAAGGCATAAACAAGTGACCAAAGAAAAAATGCGTTTATTTTTCATTCAGTAATTCCTAATTTCCTCATCTGTTCCTTTTCTTCTATATATGCAACATACTCCGCACGCAACTGGTTGGTTTTTACGAGTATGTTCTTTAAAGAAGTAAGTTCCATCGTAATTCCCTTGATTTTTGGTCTGTCCAAAACGGATACGGAAGACTTAAAGAAAGCGTCAAGCCCCGCAAGCACAACCTGAATACGGCTGTTTTCCGTCATCTGCTTATTAAGCCATGCCAAAGCCTTCTTTTCGTCCTGGGAAGAAATCTGATTGTATGCTATTGAATTCTTGACTGCAATACCAGAGTAGAACTTGTTGCGCTTTGCCAAGTTGCTTACAAATTCGGTATAATTCAAGCTTTCGTGCTTCTTTGCGTGGGTTGCGGCATCTGTTGTTACGATTGAATAGTCAATCTGCTGCTCAGGAAGGCCAAAAATCTTGCGGATAAAGCGGATAACCTTGTCCTTCAAGCTATTGCGCCCGCCCTGAAGAACCTTGTTGTTAGAAACAATCTTCATCAGAACCTGCTCGTACTGCTCGGAAGTAGTGCCAAGGTTACGGATTGCTTCCATAAGAACTTCATGGGTATTGGGGCCGGTCTCTTTTGCAACAACCTTTGTTTCTTCTATGCGAAGCTTATCCAGGGTCTTTTTCTGAATGGCAACCTTATTTTCGCCTATATCCTCCTGAATGATTTCTTCTATCAATTCATTGGAGAATGGACGCTTTTCCATAACGGAAGGGAAGAGGCGCTTTATTTCAGAAAGATAAGTTGTTGGGTTAACCTTCTTGGAAACATCAAATTTGTCGCTTGCAATGACATTCTTTCTAACTTCACCCTTGTAGCGTTCACGAATAAAGTCTGCCGTCTGCCTAAGTCCAGAGGAAATTTCTGCCATAGCCTCTATGGTCTTGTGAACACTGTCGTTAATCATTGCAATCTGCAGCTGCTGGGCACCTGTCTTTAGGGTTCCAATGCAAACAGCCAATGCCTGGGTGTTCATTTTTGGGGAATTTGCAGTCAAATTTGCCCACTGGAAGGTTCCGTTCAAATCCATAAGGCGCTGAACCTTGTCCAAATTCAGCTGGTCGGTGTTGAACTTCATGTAATTGCAGACATAGTCAATCATGCTCTGGTAGTCACAGATACGCAATCCAAGCTTAACAGGGCGTTCATTATCGGTAAAAGAGGACTCTTCCGGCTTTTGAATTTGCGTAATTTTCTTGTCTTTCTGGTAGGGGTCTGGAGTTATGAGGGATTTCTTTGTAAGCGCCTCTACCAAATTGTTAAGACAAGTCAAGTGAAGCCTATAATCATCATGAATTTTTGGAAGCAGCGTTGAATTTAACCAAGCTTCCTTTTCTTTGAGAGCGGCTAAGAATTTTGCGCCAAAATCTTCACTGTTATTTACATCCATACTCATATTATGCCCCATTTTTTCAAAAAAAACTACTCTGTTCCTTCTATATATCGGAATATTTTATTTGAATTTAAGAGAGCATTGGCAAAAATCAACAATTAAAGGCTAATACCAGCTGTTTGCCGTGTAGTCAGCAAGCAAATCGCAGCGGGCCATCTCACCAGAAAGCAATCCCTGCTGCTGAGCCTCGTACAATTCAGTCCTGAGCGCTGGTGCAATCTTCTTGCTGTCGCCGTCATCATAGCTTAGGAACAAAAGCGCATACTTGGCCTTGTAGCTTAGCTCCTGATCCGGGCTTTCTGATGCCAAAGCAAGGTATTTCTTTGCCTCATTCTCAAAATAGAAGGGTCTCCTGTAAAAAAGGCTAAGGTCGCCACCCTCTTCACCCTGCCATTTAGCTTCTTTTTCTGGCGGCGGCAATCTCCAGCTTCCACGGCTATACTGACGCAGGTACCAGCAGTAGCCTGAATGTGAAGCCTGGTCAAAAAGCACGGCAATTCTATAGGCAAGCTCATATTTTCCGTCGGAAGAAGAAAGATTTTCCGCCTCGTATGCTTTTATGAGAGCCTGGATGTCCTTGCAATACTGGAGCTTTTTATTCTTAACCTTACTCCACTCTTCAAGGGTATTTTTTTGCTCAGCGGTAAGGGCAGAAGAATAGTCATTGTCGGTCCATTCATTCAAATTATTATAGGAGTTGATTATGTTTTCTTCCCTGAACCATCTAGGAACAGTGTAAACGCGGTTTTCGTAGCAGAAAGAATCATCCAGCTTGGACAAAAACTCTTCCGCCCTGGAGAAATTTCCTTCGCGGAGATATTTTGTGCCTATGTATTCTGTAATTTCCGTCTGCTTTTCCGCAATAGAAGATTCAAGGCTTGAATAAACCCATTCAACAAATTTGTCCGGGGAAGATGGTTTTTGGAACATTTTCTCCGTTGCATCCGCATCCATTATTTCCACATACCTGTTGGAATAAAAATTCAGCTTGGAATCCAAAACATAGTATGGCTCGTAGGGATTTATGCGCATAGAAAGCAGGCCTGCCACATTCTTTTTTCCGCAGCGCTCAAGAAGGGGAATTATAGCTTCCAGGGTAATGGTTGCAAGAGCATTGTTGCCCTTTTCTCCAAGACCAGCAATCCAGTTGTATTCACCCAAGGCATAGTTTGCAAAGTCGTTAGACCATTCCTTCTGGGTAAGGCTCTTGATGTAGAAAGTAAGCACGCGGCTTGTCTGGTTGGACTGGGCATTTCCCTTTAGGTCTTTTGCTTCCTTAATCTCTTTTAACGCGGCAGACACATCGTAGGCTTTTGAAAGCGGGTTTGAATGTATTGCGGCGGCAGCACACTTCCACATCTGCTGGTTTTTGCAGTCGGCATCATTGGCCACTGAATTTGCAAAGTCGCAGAGTGCCTTGTCCGTAGAAGAAGGGCGCGCCACAGCCCTTTCCAAAAGATATGGCAGCAAGGGGGAATTTTTGTTGTCTTCCCATATAAAATACAATTGGTCATAAACCTCGTCACCAAAGGCTCCCATATACTCAAGGCTTTCAATGTCACCTATTTCCGCATAGATTTCTGCCGCTTTTTTTGCCTCAAGACCCGTGCGGTAAAGGATTCCTGCGTAAAGGCTTCTGCACATGTCGTAAAGAGGCGATTCCTTAAGGCTTTCCATTTCCTTTTTATGAGTATTGATGTAATTGTTTGCGCCGTCCAAATCCATGTGGTCAAAGTAAATCTTCATTGCGGTATAGGCATAGCGGTCTGCAAGCCTTTCACCGTCATACTCTTCTATTTTCTTTAGCAGCTTGGACTTTACCACGCCCCAGTTCTTGTATTCCTCTTTTGTGGGGTAATACCAGTCACCGTATTCCTGCATCTTTTTGGTGTCTACGCAGCCCTTGGCATAGTAATCGCATAGAATCTTAAAGTACTCGATGTCTTCTTTGTTCCCACCTTGGCGCAAAGCTTTTGCAATCGGGTTAACGCTGGTTTCTATTGCCTGGGAACCTTCCGCAATCAGCTTGTTAAGGTCGCTTTCCGTAGCACCAATCTCGTTATAGTTTGTCCAATATACGCTGGTATAGAAATTAACTTTATTGTTGCAGCTAGGGGTTACGTTGTAGAGGGACTTTAAGTCTACAGGAGTCATCCAATATGGGCCACATGCAAAGGAAAATGCCATGGCCGTTGCAAAAATAGCACTAGTTAAAAATCTTTTCATATTCACTTCCCCCAAGGTTCTTAAGGTTACGGCTGTTCAAGTCAAATAGAATGTTGTTGCTGGCAAGGTCTTTGTTCACCTGCTTTATTTCTTCCAAAACCTTTGAAATTTCTTCAAAATCAGCTTTTACGTAGCGGACTGTATCTCCTTCCGTAAGCGAGCAGTTTTTAAGATAGATTTCCTGCAGCACGGAAAAACTTCCGTCTCCCTTGTCCTTAAATGATTTTTTGTCACTGGTGTCCACATTGTAGGAAATGGCGGCAAATTCATTACCCTTAAAGCAGAGGTACCAGCTGAAGTTTGGAAAAGCAAGCCTGAGCGGCAGTTTGTAAGACGAAAGATTCTTAATATAAGGGCTTGCATCTTCATAGGAAAGAATTGAATTCTTGCAGTTGATGTCCCTAAAGTTGCCGGTGTTGTAAAGCATCAGAACCCCGCTGTCACAGGGCGGCTCTTCCATCCTTAGCTGGTGGAGGCGTACCGTAACGGAAAGCGCTACATTTTTTTCCGCAAGGAGTTTGCGCAATTCTTCAAGCATTTCATAATAGTCTTCGCGGTTTGTTTCCGTCCAGTCAAAGTCTATCTGCACTTCTTTTACCGGAATGTCATGGGTTTCGCACATCTGGAGTACGCGGTAAGAAAGAAGCTTTGGCAATTCAAATTTAAAATAGTATTTGCTGTTGCCATCCAGACAACTTTCGCTTATGAACACAACCGGAACAATCTGCACGCCGCTTGGAAGCTCTTCCTCAAACTTGAGAGTTGCAATTGGTGACAGCCCGTATTCATCAATTTTGCCGCTGTTTGATTCAACAACATCAAAAAACTTGGCATAGATTTTTTTTACATTGTGTTTTTTTACGAAAGACTTTTCTTCCTGGTCTAGCTTTAAGCTGCTCTTCCAAAAATACATGCTCCGTTCGTTAAGCGACTGGTCTTTTTTACAACCAGTAAAAAAAAGGCTGGCCGCACAAAGGCAGATGGTGGCAAGTACAGCTGTTGGCATTATCTTTTTCATCATATTCTCCATTGCGTTATCTCTTATTTTTACTCACAGGTTATTTTGTATAGCTCTATGTTTGCATCCTGAAAATTGGAAAAGCAAAGCAGCGAACCGTCTGGGCTTACGTCAAGGCCTGTGGGCTGGTTTCCACCGTAGAATGTTTTTACAATCGACATTGTATCTGCGTCTATTATGTGAATCTTTCCGTTTGAAGGGCTGCGCTTTGTGTAGTCCTTTGGGTTGTTTGGGCCGCGGGTGGAAGCAAAGATAAACGAATGCCCCCCGGAAGTGAACAAGTCTATGGTGTTGGGGTTAATGTAAATCTTTACCGATGACACAATCTTAAAGGCCGCAAGCTCCAGCTTGTAAACCTTGCAGTTGTACATGTCGCTAATAAAGGCATACTTTGAATCCTTAGAAAGAATCACGTGCCTCATGCATGCCTTGGGAATCTTTATTGAATCAATTCTTTTGAATGAATCAACTTCAAATTTTTCTATAACACCAGAATCAAAGGAAAGGCTCAGAAGATTTTTTCCTCCGTCCAAAAAGACCATGCCCCTTGGTGCAGCGCCAGTCTTTAGCTTGCCCAGAAGCTTTCCTGAATCATAGTCCAAAAGAGAAATGTCGTTGGAAATCCAGTTGGAAACAGCGACCATATTTTTTTCCGGGCTCCAGGCAATGAACTTTGACCAGTTGCCATGGGTGTAAACCGTCCTGCGGAATTCAAAGCCGGGGTATGAATACTCATAAATGTTTCCGGTAGTCATCTGCGAAACAAAAAATGCATTCTTTGCAGGTATAAAAAGTCCTTCGGCAAAACCTTCTTTTTTTGCATTCGGGGGATTTATTCTTTTTACAACTTTTTTTTCTTCCACGCTAAAAATATCAAATCCGTTGTCTTCCAAAAGGGGCATGACAATAAATTTTCCGTCCGGAGAAAAAAGCACCTGTTTGGGCTGGCGGCCACAAGGGTAAGTTCCTATTTTTTCTACAGAAATTTGGGGTGCAGCTTTTGAAGGCGTTTTTTCTTGGCAAAAAAGTGCCTGTGCCAGCAAAAGGGTAAAAGTAAGAATCAAAAAGAAAATGTTTTTACGCATGAATTAAGTATAATCAAATTTTGGATTTAGTCGAGTGGAGAAGTGATTTACCACTCACCTACTTTCTGGTCATTACCAAGAGGCGGGTTAGGAAGATGAGGCCACGGAAGCAGAGTTCTACTGCCATTGCTATCCAAATGCCTGTAAGACCCAAGTTGGATATTAGCAGGAAGGAAAGGCTTAGGCGGACAATCCACACGCTAAAGAGATTCATTATGCCGGGAACAAGAGTGTCTCCCATACCCCGCAAGGCACCGCTACAGACTATGGATGCCCCGTAAAGCGGTTCTGCAAAAAGCTCCGCACGTAAAACCTTTGCAGAAAGAGCCTGCACTTCTTTTATTGGGGTAAGCAAAGAAAATACCGCTGGACAAATAAAGTACATTATTACGCCCATAACAGCCATTACAATCATTCCGAACAAAACCGTCATCCAGGAAAAGCTTCTGACCAAGTCCTTTCTTTTGCCGCCAGTAGCCTGCCCGGTTAAAGTGGTAGCAGCCTCCCCTATTCCGTAGCCAGGCATGTAGCAAAGTGATTCCGCCGTTACCGCAAAGGAATTGGAAGCAAGTGCAACTGCCCCAAGTGGAGCTATTATTTTTGTTACGGCAACAAGTGCTCCGGTAAAGGCAACTTTTTCTACCGCAACAGGCATTGCAATCCTTACGGCACTTTTGCAGAGAGGCAGGTCAAAAACATTGCTATCCCTAAAGCCCCTAAGATTCAGGTAATCTGACTTGTAAAGCGTAAAATAAAAAATAAGGACAGCCGTTACCAAAGCAGAAGCAGCAGAACCCAAAGCCGCTCCCTTTACGCCAAGATTCATTCCAAAAATAAAAAGTGCGTTAAAGACCACGTCCAGAATGCACATCAGCACATTCATAAAACCGGGAACCTTCATGTTACCGCTGCACTGAAGCATTCCGCTCATCAGGTAGACAAGCATGTAAAGCGGTGTTGAAAGAGCAAAAATCAAAAAGTAAAAGGATGCGTCACCACAAAGCTCTTTGGAAGCACCCAGCCAGAGAGGAAGCGGAAAACTTATTGCAAGACCAAGCAATGCCAGTGCCAAAGAAAAAATAAGGCCTATAAAGATTGAACTGCACAAAATATGCTTGGCCAAATTCTTGTTTCCAGCCCCAACAGCGTGTGCCACTTGAACAGTGTAGCCTGTACACATTGCGCTTGTTAGGCCGCCCAGCACCCATGTGGAAGACGCAACAAGACCGATTGCCGCCGGAGCATTTGAACCAAGCCTGCCCACCATTGCGGCATCGATGTACTGCATTATTATAGAAGAAATTTGCGCAAAGATTCCCGGAAGGCTCAACTGCCAAACATAGCTTATCTTTTGCGCAAAAGTGAATTCCTTTTGTTGCTTTAAAAGGAGGGCAAGGTTAAAGTTGGCCATAAGTGCTTGCGCTTTTTAAAATTGTGTCCAGTATGCCGTCCAAGTTTTTATGCGTTACGTTTGGATTTAAAAGCGTAAATTTTAGGAAAACGCGCTCATCGTAAACAGTCTGTCCAATAACAATTCCTTCGTCCTGCAAAAGATGGCGGCGGATTTTCTTGTTAAGTTCATCTTCCTCTTGCGGAGTAAAGCTTCCATCCTGTTTTTTTACCCTGAACACCACAGAGCTAATCTGAGGCCTGGGGCCACTTTCAAAGCAAAAACCTGCCTTGCAAGATGATACGTCGTTCAGTTTTTCGTAAGTGTAGGCCGCATTTTCCACAAGCGTATTGATGATTGTCTCAAAACCGTCAGCTCCCCTTGTCCTAAAGGAAACCCACACTTTTAAAGCGTCTGCACGTCTTGTAGTCTGGAGCGACTTGTCCACAAGGTTTGTAAAGCCGTCTGCCTCGTCCTCTTCGCGGTTAAGATAGTCTGCATGGTATTCAAGAGGGGCAAAATCTGAAGGATCCCTTAGCAGAATGCAGGAACAGCTTATTGGCAAAAGGAACATCTTATGGAAGTCCACGGAAAGAGAATCGCAAAGCCCAAGATTTCCCATGCGCTCCTTGTATTTAGAAGAAAGAACCAAAGCGCTTCCGTAGCAGGCATCGGCATGGAGCCATATGTTGTAGCGGTCCGTTATCTCCTTGATTTTTTCAACTTCATCAATTGAACCAAAGTCCGTTGTTCCAATTGTTGCAACTACGCAGAAAGGAAGATTTCCTTGGCTTTTGTCTTTTTGAATCAACCTTTCAAGCTCGTCCAAATCCATCTTCTGATTCTTAGTAACAGGAACTTTTACTACGCTGTTATAGCCCAGCCCCAAAAGATGGCAAGATTTTTCCATAGAAAAGTGGGAAACAGAACTTGTGTAAAGTCTTAGCTTTGAATAGCTTTGGGGAAGCCCCAACTTCTGCACATCGTGATTCAGGACGCTTTTGCAGTACCAGTCGCGGGCCAAAAGGATTCCGGTCAAATTTGACTGTGAACCGCCGCTTGTAAAAGCCCCGTCTGCAAGGCCATAAAGAGAGGCAAGGAATTTTGTAACGGCTTCTTCGACTTCGGTTGCAACAGGCGACTGGTCCCAGCTGTCCATGCTCTGGTTAAAGGAAGAAATTATCAGTTCAGCGGCAAGGGATTCAAGAAGGGCTGCGCTGTGCAGGTGGGCCATGTATTCCGTAGAAAAAGTGCGCAAAAAATTGGGCAGCACGTCTTTCTTTAAGTCTGCCAGTACAGAATCAAAGCCACTTCCATGCTGGGGAAGAATCTCGTAGGACGAAATTATTTTGTTCAATGCCCTGGGTTCTGGACCAGCATAGGCCTTTCCATCCTTTATGGAAGCGATAATTGCATCAGCTGTCTTTAAAACAGTCTCCCTGTATAAATCCAAATCCGAAGATTCTGGGGAAAGCAAACATCCCATGAGTTCCTCCGCACAAAGAGTTATGCTAGCCTTGAATTAGTTTTTCTTTACCTGGGCATCAATTTTCTTAACAGCCGCACTAAAAATAGAAATCATCTTGTCTATATCTTCGTTGCTTACGTTAAGGGCACAGAGGCAGCGCATTACGGCACCATTCCTGCCGCCTTTTTCCATAATAAGGCGGTTTGCAAAACATTCCCTCTGAACCTGGGCACAAATTTCCCCGGATGCAGGAAGAGCACCAAGGCTATCCTTTTTACCGTGGGGATCAACAATTTCTATGCCAAGCATAAGGCCTTTGCCACGAACATCACCAATAATGCTAACCTGCTGTTTTAATTCTTCCAGTTTAGAAAAGAGATAGTCACCCTTGCGCTTTACGTCTGCAAGGAATTCGGGCTTGCTGATTCTGTTAAGGGTAACGGTTCCTGCCTTCATTGCAAGCTGGTTGCCGCGGAAAGTTCCAGCGTGTGCTCCCGGCTGCCATTTGTCCAAGTCTTTGTTATAAACAACAAGGGAAAGTGGCTGACTTCCGCCAATAGCCTTGCTTATAAGAATAACATCGGGAACAATGTCTGCCCATTCAAAAGCAAAAAGTTTTCCGCTTCTTCCCATACCGCACTGAATTTCATCTGCAATCATGGGAATGCCAAGCTCTTTTGTTACACGGCGCACGGTCTGCAAAAATTCAACAGGTGCCGGAATTACACCGCCCTCACCCTGAATTGGCTCTATTATGACGGCCGCAGGAAGAGGAACTCCGCTTTCGGGGTCTTTTAGCAAGCGCTCAAAATAAGCACATGCAGCCTTTGTACCGGCATCTCCGCCCAAGCCAAAAGGACACCTGTATGAATATGGATAGGGGAAGAACTGAACTCCGCCCATAAGGTTCTGAATCTTGCCCTTTGCACCAAGGTTTCCTGTTACGGACAAAGCACCGTGCCCCATGCCATGGTAACCGCCACTAAAAGCAGCTATTGTACCGCGTCCAGTTGCAGTTTTGCAAAGCTTTATTGCGGCATCAACTGCATCACTTCCAGCCGGGCTGCAAAACTGAATCTTTGCGTTGTTTTTAAGCTGCCCCGGCAAAAGATTCTGAAGAGTCTCTACGAATTTATCTTTTGTTGGAGTTGTCAAGTCAAGGGTATGCAGAGGTGCGTTGGAAGTTATAAGCTCAACCATAGCAGCATTCACTTCCGCATCATTGTGTCCTAAAGCAAGGGTACCCGCACCGCACAAAAAATCAAGATAGCGGTTGCCTTCCACATCTTCAACCCAAGAGCCCTGCGCTTTGGCAAGAGCGAATGGAAACTTGCGCGGATAAGAACGCGCATTTGACTCCGTTTCTTCCTGACGGCTAATGTAAAAGGAATTTTGCATCGGCTTTACCCTATCCTTGTACAAATATGGTATTTCTAAAGTAAGTTAGTTTAGTTTATATTTCCAATATATGCAATAGTTATAGGAAAAATATTTTTCTGGACGGCAGTTTTATCTTTTGCAATCATCTTTTTCAAGAACAGGCATTCATCGTGGAACGGCTTTCCAGGGTTCTTTTGTAAACAAGCAGCGCCATGGAGGGCGCGTCAGTTGTTTGCGGTAAAGATTTTACAAGTTTTCGTAGAAAACTTGTGCGGTAAAAATTGCAAGGATGCGATTTTTACCGCAGGGCCCTTCCAATCCGGCCTCAGGCCTTGAGCAACAAATCTTTTACTACTTCCGACGCAATCAACAAACCGGCAGTGGCGGGAACAAAAGCATTGCTTCCCGGAGCCCTTTTTGCACCTGCCACCATCATCTGCTGCAATTCATCTTCGGTATACTGTGGCTGAATCGGTTTTTCCTTTGAATAAACAACCTTAAGTTTTTCAACGCCACGCTCTTTTAGCTCACGGCGCATCACCCTTGCCAAAGGACAAACGCTGGTCTGGTAAATGTCCGCCACTTCAAAAAGAGCAGGATTCATCTTGTTGCCGGCACCCATGCTGCAAATAACAGGCACTCCGGCTTGTTTTGCCTGCATTACAATCTGAATCTTTCCGCTAACGGTGTCTATGCAGTCCACAACATAATCGTAGCTTAAAAAATCAAACTGGGAGGAAGTTTCGCTTGTAAAAAAGCAGCGGATGGCATTTATCTTGCATTCTGGGTTTATGTCCAAAAAGCGCTCCTTGGCAACATCCACCTTGTATTTCCCAATCGTACTGTGAAGGGCTATAATCTGCCTGTTCAAGTTGCTAATGCTAACGGTGTCATTGTCTATCAAGTCAATTGCACCTATGGCGCTTCGGACCAAGGCTTCTGCCACGTAGCCGCCAACTCCGCCAACGCCAAAGACGGCAACCCGGGACTTGCCAAGCTTTTCCAAGCCTTCTTTTCCTATAGTCATCTGCAATCTTGAGAATTCATTCATGGTAAAAAAGTATTATGCATTGTCTATAAAATTGCAAGAAGTAAACAAGTTCATTATAATCCCATCCATGAACAAGAATACTGCAAAAGCAAAAGTAAAGCTAATTGCCTTGGATTTGGACGACACCCTCTTGAACAGAAAAAAGGAAGTCTCCAAAAAGAATTTGCGTATTATAGGAAAGGCTATCAAGCGGGGAATAGAATTTGTACCGGTAACAGGCCGCCCCTTTTACGGAATTCCAAAGGATGTATTTTTGGCGCTAAAGCCCCGCTTTGTCGTAAGCATGAACGGAGCCGTAGTAAGCGACTGTAACGGCAGAGATTTGCCTGAATGCAAAAGCCAGGTTACGCTAAGCAGGGAAGACGTAGATTTTGTGATGGAACTTTCCAAGCGCACCCAAACACCAGTTGAATTCTTTACGGAAAATTATGCCTACGAAAATCCCCAAGTCTACAAACAGAGGCTTCTAAAGTTCAAGGGCACGGTTCTGGAAAACTACATCTTCGCAACGCGCATGGAAGTAGAAGACATTCATGAATTTGCAAAGACCAACAATGCCCAGGAAATAGCACTTATTGCAAATGACGATGAGGCAAGGGAAAAAATCATAGAAGAACTAAAGCCCCGGAATCTAAAGGTTATTCCCTACGGCAACTACATAGAGGTTACTGCAATAGAAGCAGACAAAGGCAAGGGTCTTTTAAAGATTGCAAAAATCATCGGGCTAAAGAATGAAGAAATCATGGTGATTGGAGACAGTGGCAACGACATTCCCATGCTAACTGTTCCAGGATTTACTTCTGTTGCCATGGGAAATGCCTGCGAGGAAGCAAAAAAGGCCGCCCACTTTGTAACAAAAGACTGCGACAAAAGCGGAGTGGCCTATGCTATAAAAAAACTTGCACTAAAGTTTTTCTAAAAACCGAACCTTGTTCTGTATGGAACGGAATTCTTAAAGGCATTGGTGCGCAAAATTACATTGATAAGCCTTTCTGCACATGAACGCAAATCATCATCGGTAAGCTTTCCTTCCGCCAATGCAGCCGCCATGCTTTCCTCATCAGAACGGGCACCCGGCATTATCAAATCATTGCCAACTTTTGGACACATCCAAGCTTCACTGCCACCATAGGAATCCGTCGTAGTCCAGTCGGTCATTATCATGCCTTTGTAGCCCCATTCATTGCGGGCAACCTGTGTGCAAAGATCATAGTTGTTTGCAGAATGAACTCCGTTAACAAGATTGTAAGAAGTCATCAATCCCATTGGCTGAGACTTCTTTATTGCAATTTCAAAGCCGCGCAAATAAATTTCGCGCAATGCACGCTCGCTCAAGACTGAATCTGACCCCTTGCGGTTGTCTTCCAGGTTGTTGCATGCAAAGTGCTTGATTGTAGTGCCAGTTCCGTTTCCGCACTGAACCCCATCCGTCATTGCAGATGCACAAATTCCGCTTACAAGGGGGTCTTCGGAGAAGTATTCAAAGTTGCGGCCGCAAAGCGGGTTGCGGTGAATGTTCATGCCGGG
>DFJV01000058.1:0-7267 GCA_002373205.1 Treponema sp. UBA3662 | reverse complement strand
GTTGCGTCCACAGAGGGGGTTACGCTGTATGTTCATTCCAGGAGCAAGCCACCATGAAACATGGAATTCTTCCATTTCTACGGCAACAGCTTTTCCCACATTTGCAATCAGGTCTTTGTCCCATGTCTGCGCAAGAAGGGAGCCGATTGGGAATGCCGTGCAGAACTGCCAGTAAACGTCCACATTCTGCCTGTGGTGGTCCATGGCAAAAAAGCCCTGAGCCATTGACTGGGTAAGGCCGTCAAAATATGGCTTTCCAGTCGCCCTGTCAACCTCGTACTTCTGAACAACACGCACACCCGCAGGACCGTCAGCCATTATTACAGGAGGAATTCCCAAGTCCACCAATTCATCGGTTGTCTCGCCTGCCGTACCGGGAACACGTTTTCCAGCATCGCCTACAGTAGCCCCCTTTGCCTTGTTAAAGACACCGTGCACAAAGGTAATAAGCTGTTCACGATTTAGAGTAGCCGCCATCTTCTTTGCAAGCGCATCTTTCTCATCTTCTGCATAATAAGGCTTCTTTTCTTCTACGCTGGGCACAAATTCCACAGGTGTCAGGCCAAGTTCCTTAGCTTTTGCCTGCCATGCCTCTTCCGCCTTTTTTAACAAATCCTTATTGGGTTCAAGAGATTTTAGTTCTTCCTTTAGCGGGCAAACATGGTTTACTTTTTCCACCACAAAGTCATTTTCAACTTTTAGGACAGCGCACAACTTTGCATCCGCACTGCTGTTTCCGCCGGACAAGGCATAGAGACCTTTTTCCAGAACCCATTCGCCCTTCTGCTCGTCAAAAGAAGCAATGTCCTTTGTTTCAAAGCAAAGTTCAACTTCCCCACTTTCACCAGGTTTTAAAAGCCCCGTCTTAGCAAAGGCAACCAGCCTTTTTTCTTCCTTTATAAGTGCTGTCTGTGGACAAGAAGCGTAAAGCTGCACAACTTCTTTTCCTGCAAATTTTGAACCTGTGTTTGTAACGGAAAATTTTACGCGGACATTTTTACCAGATTCAACAGAAAGGAATTTAATAGAAAAATCCGTATAGGAAAGTCCAAAGCCAAACGGGTAGTCAACATCAATGCCAAATGCGTCAAAATATCTGTAGCCAACAAAAATTCCTTCATTATAGTATTCCTTCTGAAGGTTTCCGTTTTTATAGCTAAAATTTGCGGCTCCGGGAAAATCAGAGTATTTCTTTGCCCAGGTTGCAGTAAGCTTTCCGCTGGGGGTAACTTTTCCGGTAAGAAGGTCTGCAACGGCATTGCCACCCTCCATGCCAGGCTGCTTTACGTCCACAATGGCAGAAAGGTTTGGCAGGGAATGAATAAAGCCCATGTCTATCTGGGCACCGGTATTTATAAGGACGACGAGCTTTTTTGCAAGGGAGGAAAGTGTCTTTAGTTCAAGCTCTTCAGAATCGCTAAGATAGTAGTCGCCTTTTTCTTCCTTACGGTCGCTTCCCTCACCGGCAATCCTGCTTACGACATAAATTGCAACGTCTGCCTTTCCAAGGTCCTGCTTTGTAATTGCCCTGCCCTTTGGAGCCCTAAAAGGATTTTCTGCATGGGCAACAAAAAAATCCACAGATTCCGTATTTCCGTGGCACCTTTCGATTATGCGGTCCTTCCATTCAAGGCGGGCTTTTTGGTATGAATCATCATATTCCTTTAGCCAGTCCTCATTTTCTATTTTAAGACCGACATTGCGCAAACCTTCAAGTATGGTTACACACTCGCGCTCATTCACTTCCCCGGAACCAGTTCCACCTTTTATTGTGTGATTGGCTCCGCTGCCAAATATTGCTATGCTTTCATCTTTTGAAAGTGGCAGAACACCGTCATTCTGCAAAAGAACCATTCCTTCTGCGGCAGACTCGCGGGCAATCTTGCGGTTTACAGCCTCACGCGCTACAGGTGCAGTGCTCTTGCTTCCTGTCCTTTCAAATGAATTAAATTCCATAAAAAATCTCCTTTTGTTTATCTTGCAACAATCTTAGTAACAGACTTAGTAACAAACGACAGCCCAGTTCTTAAAGAAAATGCCTACATGCCCTTCATTCCACATGGGAAGAAATTCTTCTGCTGAATAATAACGGTTGCCTTCATATTCGGGATGGTCAACTTTTGTCATCTCGGAATTTTCACCCCGGCGCTCCTGCATAGAGTCATAGAACATAAAGCCGTGGGAATCATAGCCAAGCAAGGTTATAAAATGAAGTATATTATGCTGCTTTACCAAAAGAACAACAGGCGTATTGTTGTCTGCCATATTCTTTAGCCAGTTGATTTTTTCCTCGTTGGAATAACGGGACATTGCATATTCCTTGGTTTCCACATCATAATTATGCAAAAGGTTCACTAGCCCCTGTGGGAAAGTCAAATTCTTTTCCATCCTCCAGTTTATTTCCGAAGCAAGCTTTTCAGGATCAATAATATTTTTTCTTAGGATAGAAATAACCGCCATTGCTGAATAGGGTGCGCAGTTGTTGTATGTCTGCCGCAAAAACTGGCTGCGGTTTAGGGGGATGGCCTTGTAAATGCCTTTGTTCTCGGAAACGTTGGCCCTAAAAGAGGGAATTGCCCTTCCCAGATAGACAAGCGTTGCCATACAAACAAGAATAAAAAACAATACAGGCAGAATTCTCTTCAAATTATACTCCAAGTAGAAGTATAGCGAATTTTACTTTATTTGTCTTGAAATTTCCTATGTTTAGGCATTAAAATATAGACAGTCTTAAAAAACCGTAAAAACAGGAGTTTATTTTATGAAAAAATCTGTATTTTTCTGCGGAGCTTTGGCTGCAATTCTTTCGGTCATAACATTTTCCTGCGAATCGCTTTCGGGAATTTTAGCTACACCCTCTCTTTCCATGAAGGGAGTAGGAATCAAATCCCTGGATTTGGAAGGAATTACATTCAATGTTGACTATTCAATCACAAACCCATATCCGGTTGCTTTCACAATCGACAAACTGGAAGGAAATCTGCTTCAGGACAGTTCAACCTATGCAAAAATTGTTACGGACAAAGGCATAAGCGTTGCCGCAATGGGTTCAAAGACAAACAGCGTTAACTTTAAGATTCCATACGACAAAATCATCAGCATGGCAAAGGGCGCATCTTCTTCAAGCAGCAAAAAGGCCCTTCCATTCACATTCGACGGCAATGTATCCCTTAACCTTAGCGAAGCCCTTGGTGCAGGACAGAACCTTACCCTTCCATTCAGCAAGAGCTTTGAAGTGCCTGTAATTAAGCCAAGTCTTTCCGTTTCAAACCCAAAGATTCAGCTACCAACACTTGGCGACCTAAAGAGCTCCCTGGTAAACGGTGGAATGAACCCTGTTAAGGCAGCAACAGTAGCCGCATCAATTTTGGCAGGACGCAGCCTTAGCTCAGACACATTTGACGGAGTTGACCTTAACCTTGACCTTAACTTTGACCTTAACGTTGCAAATGCAGGAAGCGCCGCCTGGAACTTCCTCATCAACTCTTGCTCACTTCAGGACACTGCTGGAAAAACACTCGCAAATGTTTCACCTGTAGGCGGAAATTCTATCAGCGCATCATCAGGAAAAATCCCGATGAAGGTTTCCCTCAACACGCTAAAGTCCGGCAACTTTATAGTCCAGCTCTTGAACAAAAAGGGCTCAAACCCAACATTCGTACTTGATTCAGGCCTCTCCTTCCCGGAGACATCATACGCTCCAAACCTGCCATTAAAGTACAAAAAAGAAATTTCACTCTCTTCCGTAAACATCACGCGCTAGTCTTACAAGGCTAGTCTAAGCAAGCTGTCTATGGAAAACAAATTTCTTGCCATCTGCAAAGAGGACTTGGAAAAGCGCGGCATAAAAGAGGTTGACTTTGTTTTTGTAAGCGGAGACGCTTATGTAGACCACGCATCTTTTGCCGCCGCCCTGCTCTGCCGGCTGCTAGAAGCAAACGGATACACGGTAGGGCTCCTTGCCCAGCCCGACTTTACAAGCGCAGAAAGCTTTAAGGAATTTGGCCGCCCCCGCCTTGCCTTTCTTGTAAGCGCGGGTGCCATGGACAGCATGGTAAGCAACTACACCGCAAACAACAAGCCCCGCTCCGAAGATGCCTATTCCCACGGAGGAATTGCAGGCAGAAGGCCGGACAGGGCAATCATAAAGTACACTGCAAAAATCCGCGAAGCCTACAAGGGCGTTGCTGTGCTAATCGGCGGAATAGAAGCCTCGCTTAGAAGGTTCAGCCACTACGACTACTGGTCAAACACCGTAAAGCGCTCAATCCTTCTTGACTCCAAGGCAGACCTTCTGATGTACGGCATGGGTGAACACGCAATTCTAGAAATAGCGGCAAAGCTAAGGGAAGGAATTCCTGTAAGACAAATCCGCGGAATAAGGGGAACCTGTTGGTATACAGGAAAAGCGGATGAACTGCCGCAATATATTCCCGCACTGCAAGCACCAGATGCCACCCCGGCAACAGAAGCAGAAACTTCCGCAAGCAACAACCCCGCTTCCCAGAAAAAGCCGGCCCTAATGCTTCCCCCATACGCAGAAATCTGCAAAGACACGGCAGAATGCAAAGACCTGTTTGCAAGGTCCTATCTTGTGCAGGAAGAAAACACGGATGCAATAAACGCCCACACGCTTATAGAAGCAGCGGAAAGCCGCTATGTAGTACAAGAGCCACCTGCCCTTCCGCTAACAACAAAAGAATTTGACGCAATCTACGAGCTTCCCTTTACAAGAAGATGGCACCCAATCTACGACAAGCCTGCGGAAAACGGAAAGAGTGGCATACTGGCACTGGAAGAGGTAAAATTCAGCCTTACAAGTTGCAGGGGATGCTTTGGAGCATGCAGTTTTTGCGCAATAACTTTTCATCAGGGAAGAAGAATCCAGTCAAGGAGCCACCAGAGCCTTTTAAAAGAAGCCTCACTTATGACACAAGACCCGGACTTTAAGGGCTACATACACGACGTAGGAGGCCCAACCGCAAACTTCCGCCACGATGCCTGCCAACTTCAGGCCAAAAGAGGAGCCTGCCCCAAGCGAGATTGCTTAGGAACAAACCCCTGCCCCAACGTAAAAGTTGACCACACGGACTATGTGGAACTTCTAAGAAAGCTAAAGTCCCTGCCAAATGTAAAGAAAGTATTCATCCGCTCAGGAATCCGCTTTGACTACCTGATGATGGACAAAGACAAAACCTTCCTCTACGAACTTTGCAAAGACCACATCTCAGGCCAGCTTAAAGTTGCCCCGGAACACGTAAGCGACTCTGTCCTTGCACTAATGAGAAAAAGCTGCCATTCACTCTACGAAAAATTCAGTTCAGAATATGCGCGCGTAAACAAAGAACTTGGCAAAAAGCAGTACCTTGTTCCCTACTATATATGTTCACATCCGGGAGCAGGTCTTAACGAGGCTATAGAAGTTGCACTCTATCTTAAAAAGACAGGCTTTGTCCCCGACCAGGTGCAGGATTTCTACCCAACGCCGGGAAGCCTTTCCACATGTATGTACTGGACGGGACTGAATCCCCACAAAAAGAATGCCGACGGTTCCCTGCAAAAAGTCTACGTCGCACGCGGTGCACGAGAGCGCAAACTGCAAAGGGCTCTCTTGCAGTTCAACAAAAGGGAAAACAAAGGCCTTGTAATAGAAGCCCTCAAGACCGCAGGCAGAATGGACTTACTTCGCACATTCTATCCCCACGGATAAGCCGCCTCGGCTAAAACTTCCACAAACAAAAGTCACCGTAACCCCTAAAGGCCACGGCAACAAATTGCACTTAAACCGAAGCCTTGTCTATTGCAGAAAGCTCCGCCGCGGAAAACTTTGTGTTCCTAAGAGCCGCAATGTTATCCATAATCTGAGAAGTCTTTGAAGCCCCAATTATAACGCTTGTAACATCACCGTCCTTCAAGAGCCAGGCAAGCGCCATCTGGGCAAGCGACTGCCCCCTCTTTTGCGCAATGTCGTTCAGCCTCTTTATCTGAAGAAGCTTCTCTTTGGTAAGGTTTGACTCCTTTAAAAAGCGTCCGTCCGTCTTTATGCGGGAATCTTCCGGAATGCCGTTAATGTAGCGGTCAGTCAAAAGCCCCTGGGCAAGCGGACTAAAGCAGATAATTCCCTTGCCAAGCTTAGCCGCCATCTTTTTAAGGCCGTTCTTTTCAATCTCGCGGTCAAAAATATTGTAGCGGTTCTGGTTAATCACAAAGGGAACCTTTAGTTCATCCAAAATTGCAGCCGCCTTTTTTAGCGTTGCACCGTCATAATTTGAAAGCCCGGCATACAAGGCCTTTCCGCTACTAACAGCCTGGGCAAGAGCACCCATGGTTTCTTCAAGCGGAGTATCCTTATCCATGCGGTGGTGGTAAAAAATGTCAACGTAATCCAGATTCATGCGTTTTAGGCTCTGGTCAAGACTTGCAAGCAGGTACTTGCGGCTTCCGAAGTCCCCGTAAGGTCCCGGCCACATCGTATAGCCTGCCTTTGTACTTATAATCATCTCGTCGCGGTAGTGCGGCAGCTCCTCGTGCAGAATCTTTCCAAAATTGCTTTCTGCCGCCCCGCCAACAGGACCGTAATTGTTTGCAAGGTCAAAGTGGGTTATACCGTTGTCAAAAGCAGTAAAAATCATCTGCTTCATGTTCGCATAAGTTGAATTATCCCCAAAATTGTGCCAAAGTCCAAGCGAAACCTCCGGCAGCTTTAATCCGCTCTCCCCACATTTTCTGTAGACCATAGTGTCATAGCGTTCATCCTTCGCCAAATACATAATCATTCCTCACTTTAAAAATATTCCACCCTCAATTCTGAATTAACAACAGCCATAAGTCAAGTTTTTTTCTTTAAATAATGCGGCACTTGCCTTTTGAATCCAGCTAAATCATCCGCTGCCCAACAGGCCCAGTGGGTGGCGCTTTTTTCTGCTGCATCCTCAAAGCCCAATTCCTATCGCTACCATAGCCGTCCCTTTTAGAACAGAACAATAGGATACTTCTGCCCGCACTATAAATGACGAGAAGGAAAAGCGGTTGCCAGCGCAGACTTTCCACGCAAAACCGATGTTCTCCAAAGAAAAAGTGTCTGTCCATTTTACTCCGGCAAAAGTCCCTACATAGGGCTGAAGAATAGAATTCACGCAGTAGCCCACATCAAGACCGGTAAGCAAAGCCTGCTCCTTATGTTCACCCTCTCCGTCCGTAATGTAATCTGCGGCAAAAATCAGGAAAAAGCCGTCCTCGTAAAAAGGCGTTTCAAAGGCAAGCTCAA
>DFJV01000075.1 GCA_002373205.1 Treponema sp. UBA3662 | reverse complement strand
TTCGTATGTTCGAATTTAATTACACTCTGGACGCATCACTGGAACTTGCCGGCAGCAGAATGCTAAAAAAATACACGATTATCCTTCACATAGTCTTTGCATTAATCATTTCCTTTAAATATTTTTTTAACTTCTTTAAGACAAAAGACTACTTTCAATTACTCATGGCATTCCTATCTATAA
Source organism: Treponema sp. UBA3662 (assembly GCA_002373205.1). Classification (GTDB taxonomy): domain Bacteria; phylum Spirochaetota; class Spirochaetia; order Treponematales; family Treponemataceae; genus Treponema_D. The sequence goes on along the minus strand of DFJV01000075.1, from coordinate 6,882 downwards.
TAATTTTCTATGCACTCATGTTTATTATTAGCATGATTAAAAAATTAATGCCCAAAATCAACAGTAAATTTTTGGATCAAAAAGTAAACATAATTTTCTCAGACACCAACATCAGCGTAAAAACAAAAAAAGAAGGAAGCTTCGAATCATCACAAACCTACGAGTGGAACATGATATGGAAATTTACCCAGGACAAATCCTATTACGTACTTTACCTATCAAGACTCAAATCTTATATCATTCCCAAAGGAAGTTGCACCAGCGCAAACGAAGAAGAGTTCGCTTCTTTTGTAGAAAACAAATTAAAGGAAGTACAAAAATGTCAATAAGAAAAGCAGCATTAGTAAAATGCATCTACCAGTTCATTCTTTTTTCAATAATTGGTCTTGCACTTATGTTTACGTTATTTCATGCAGCAATCCTTGCTCTTCCAGTAATTGCCTTTATGTGGACTTTCTGGGGATTCAATTTTCTTACCCTAATCACAGGAGTTCAATTTAGCAACAGGTATAAAATTTCATTTGCCTTATTGAATTTCTTTGTCATTGCTTTGCTCATTACATTCCTGATAATTTCATCAGATCCGGAAGAATATGAAAAAGTTTACACCATTGCCATAATCACTTCAATCTGCATTGGAATACTGTATCTTCTTACTATTATCCTCTTTGTAAAAGCATATTGGAAAGCAGCAAAAATAGAGCTACTCAAATTATTGGGAAAAGAAATTCCCTTGGAAAAACATTCTGAACTTTGCAAAACAAAATATCCTGTCTTACTTGTTCACGGAACAGGATTTAGAGACAGAACTTTTTGCAATTATTGGGGCGGAATACCCGGCCTGCTAGAAAAACATGGAGCAAGCATTTTTTACAGCAAGCACGATGCATGGGCAAACATAGAAGATGCCGCAAGCCAAATTGCAGACACGCTCAAAACCGTCCTAAAAGAAGCAGAATGCGAAAAAGTAAATATCATAGCACATTCCAAAGGCGGAATTGATGTTCGCTATGCAATAAGCAAATTAGGCCTCGAAGACAAAATAGCATCCGTAACAATGATAAGCTCCCCCAACCATGGTTCCAAAACACTTGACAAATTGTTTTCCATTTTTGGGGAATGGTTATTTAAGTTTCTTGCAGTATTTGTAAATTTATGGTTTAAAATTCTCGGAGATAAAAAGCCCGACTTTTTTAGAGCAACAAAACAGTTTTGCTCAAGTTACATGGAAAGCTTTAACAAAGAAATTACAGACTCCCCTTCCATATTGTATCAAAGTTTTGCTGGCAAAATGAAAAATCCCTTCAGCGACATTTTTATGTGGTTCATGAATTTTGTAATGAAGTTCTGCGACGGAGAAAACGACGGTCTTGTATCAGTAGAATCTGCAAAATGGGGAAACTTCCGCGGTGTTATTGAAGGACAAAAGTTTTTAGGAATTTCTCATGCCCATGAAGTAGACGCCTACCGGACAAACCCAAAGCTCAAAGAAGCTAATGGCCTACCAAAGAACTCAAAGACAATCCGTGATTTTTACATCAACCTAATTGCAGAATTAAAAGAAGAAGGTTTTTAAAAATCTTTATAGCCAATCAAAGAATCTCAACACAGAGCATCGAGGTATGATGCCCACCTTTAAGAATTCACTTATTATTTATGCTAAGAATTGTGTTACTGCGTCGAGTTTCGCTGTTCTTAGAATGGGGCAAGGCATAAAAAAATATCTGTCCGCATTGCAAAAAAAGAGTTTTCTAGCTATTATAAGCAAAAAAGGTGAAAAATGAGTTTTATATTTGTAATAATATCTATTAGTGTTTATCTGCTAGTTACGGCCTTGGTCATTCACTCTACGCACGGAAGGATAAGCCGCGAGCGCTATTGGAAGATAGAAATCATTATGATTGGCGGGTTTGCGTCTTATTGGTTTTTTACCATATTTATATTGTCCTTCTTTCTTCATAACTTTTCTCACACTAATTTCTTTTATTGGATGCACGTCCTGCAAACTTTACTTTTTGTAATAGGAATTATTGGCTCTTTTATTTTTATGTACAAGTACTGGCAACTGCAGATTCTCCGCCTGCATGACCTGAACAAGTCCGGCTGGTATTGTTTGCTCGACTTTATTCCTTTCTATAACATTTATGATTTTTTTGTAATGAACATAAAAAAGAGAAGCATCATGCTGAATGAATTTGACGAGACAATTGACTACTTTTCTTTTTTTGAAAAAAACAAATTGCTCCAAAACAAAAAGCTTATTACCAAAGACGGCGTGGATTTTTACGCCAACGGAATTAAATTTGAATACAAAAACTTTAATGGCCATGTCCAGTATGAAGTTTCCAAGATGAGCCTTGAAAATGACAAGACTCTGGAAGAATACTGCATGAAAAATTTGCAGCAAACAGAAAACGCCCCCGGTTATGCAGGAGAATACAGGATTTCTTTTCTTGATGAAGGAAATTTATTTGAAAAGCTAAAAAACGATTTGCACGGAATAGTTATAGATGACGGCTTTATTACGATAAACGAAGTTCCGTTTTTTGTTAGGGAAAATTATTTGCAGTACGAAATTGTTTATAAAACAAAAGATTCTTCCAGAATAAAAAATTTTTCCCAAGTAGAAGAATTGCAGGATTACAGCTGCCAGTCTTTAACAAAGGCCCAACTGCTTGAACTAATAACACAAGGCGCGTAAGGAAAAAGTTTGCAAAAGAAAGCCTACCCCCGATTGGAAGGGTGGCGCAGCCAGACCGCCGCAAGGCGGGCCGGAGCGACAGCGTAGCCCTGGAAAGCGGGTAATAATAAGAGCTTTCGGTTTTGAAAAAAAATGCATCCGGTTCAATAAGAGGCAGGTCCAAAAAAGAAAAAAAAACTTATGCTATCTTAAAGAGCTGCTCTATGTATTTTTGGCGAACAACGAGTACGGAGCAATGGGCGCTGCCGATGATTTCGCTTTGCTGCTCGCCTGCAAGTTTTCTGTCCAATGATGAATATGAGTTTGAAAGGTCTTTTCCACCAAGGAGAATGAGGTCTGCCTTGTAGTCGTCTGCGGCACGGATAATTTCTGACCAGATTTCGCCCTTGAGAAGTTCCGTTTCTATTTTGACGGCTTTTGTTTTTGCAAGGTCCGAGGCATAGTCAAGGTAGCTGTCTCCGTTTTGCTGCAGGCGGCCACCCAAGTCGTCTCCTTCTTCTGGAACAATGTATTTTGTAAGGGAAAGCCTTTTGATTGTGGCGGTGTCTACAACATAGACAACCTTTACGTGGCACTTGTAAATTTTTGCCATAAGGATTGCATACATTACTGCATGCAAAGAGGATTTTGTTCCGTTGTAGCCTACAAGAATTCTTTGGAATAAAGGTTTTATCATTCTAACGCCCCTGCCTACCTTTTAATGCCTTGAGTACGAACACGTTGTCGCGCTCGCGCTCTTCCAGAACGCTTTCTATATACTTAACAGTTTCTTTGCTTTGCGGTATTACCATCTTGTCCAATGCGTTAACCCTGCGCTGGGTTTTCTTTACTTCCATTGCAAGCCTCCAGACGATTGTCCTTATGCTTGCCATTTGGGTAATGAGTGCAAGAAGTTCAAAGAAGTCTGCCATTACTTCGTCGTTGTCCGGTGTTGTTCCCATGAAGGAAGAAAAAAGTTCCCGCTTTGGAAGGGTTACGTCCAGCGATGTAAAATTCATTCCGCCAATGATTACAGGCTTTTTGGTTATCTCGAACTTGTAGTCTACCGCCATTGCAAGACGTTCCGTGCGCTCACCGCCCATTGCAAGAAGCATCCTTTTTAGCGCAGGATAGGCCTTTGCAATGCACTTGTCCATGTCGCGCTCCAAAAGCTTTACGCGTTCAACAAGATGCATAAGCTCCATTACAAGGATTTCCCTTTTTTGCTCCAGCAGGTCGTAGCCTTCTGTGCTTACCGCAAGCTGTTCCTTTAGAGAAAGAAGATTGGACTTTGTGGGCGCAATGTTAAGTTTTGCCATTAAGCGTTTCCTTAATCAGACGAACCTTCGTCGCTGTGTTCGTCAGTTGACGGAAGGTATTTTTCTATGAACTCGTCCTTTATGCGGTAGAGTTCCTCGCGCGGAAGAATGCTAAGTATTTTCCAGCCCAAGTCCAGGGTCTGGTCTATTGAGCGGTCTTCGTATTCACCCTGGGTAAAGAATTTTTCTTCCATCTCGTTGCCAAATTTTAGGTAGAGCTTGTCCAGCGGAGAAAGCTCTTCTTCTCCGATGATGGCGGCAAGGTTTCTTATGCTCTTTACCTTTGAGTATGATGCAAAGAGCTGGCTTGAAACGTTTGCGTGGTCTTCGCGGGTCATTCCCTTTCCGATACCGTCTTTCATAAGGCGGCTAAGGCTTGGAAGTCCTGCTACCGGCGGATAGAGTCCCTTCTGGCTCATCTCGCGGTCAAGAACAATCTGGCCTTCCGTGATGTAACCGGTAAGGTCTGGGATTGGATGGCTTATGTCGTCGTTTGGCATGGTAAGGATTGGAATCTGGGTGATTGAACCTGTGCTTCCCTGAATCTTTCCAGCACGCTCGTAAAGTTCTGCAAGGTTTGAGTAAAGGTAGCCAGGGTAGCCCTTGCGGCCTGGAACTTCCCCTCGCGTTGTTGAAATTTCGCGCAGGGCTTCGCAGTAGTTTGTCATATCAGTCATTACAACAAGAACGTGCATGTTGCATTCAAAGGCAAGATATTCCGCTGCGGTAAGGGCGCATCGCGGGGTGATGATTCTTTCTATGGACGGAGCATCTGCAAGGGACTGGAACATTACAACCCGGCTTAGAACACCAGAGTCTTCGAATGTGTTCTTAAAGAACTGGGCAACGTCGTACTTAATACCCATGCCTGCAAAGACCATTACGAAGTCTTCGTCTGAGTTGAGGATTTTTGCCTGGCGGATTATTTGGGCGGCAAGGCGGTTGTGTGGCAAACCGTTTCCTGAGAATATAGGAAGCTTCTGTCCGCGGATGAGGGTGTTCATTCCGTCTATGGAAGAAATGCCTGTCTGAATAAAGTCCCTTGGGTAAACGCGGGCATAGGGGTTAATTGGGTTTCCGTTTACGTTTATCTTTGTGCTTGATATTACAGGCGGATAACCGTCTATTGGCTCACCAAGTCCGTTAAAGATGCGGCCCAAAAGCCCCTTTCCTACGCGGAGTTCCATTGGCTTGTCAAGGAATTCAACAGACGTGTCTTCCAGGTCAAGGCCTGTAGTGCTGCCGAATACCTGTACTACTGCGGTGTCTTCGTTCAAGTCTATAATGCGGCCAGTCTTTTTTTCGCCGGTCTTGTCGCGGACATACACAACCTCGTCATAAAATGAATTGGGGGTGCGCTTTACCACGATAATAGGTCCGTCTACTTTTTCAAGCCCCTTGTATTCTATTCCTTTCATACTGCTGCATCCTTGCGGTAGACCCGCTCAAGTTCGCCCATCTGCTGCTCAAGGTGGTTCTGAATTGCCGTTAGATCTTCCATGTTGTCATTTGGAACAACAGACTTTGCGCGGATAATCTCGTTCCTTACGTCCAGCTCCATTATCTTTGTAAGCGGGCAGCCCTGCTTGATTACGGCAAGAGCCTTTTCGTAAAAATCCATTACAAGAAGAAGTATGAGTATCTGCTTCTGGGGAACAGAATACTGGTCAATGTCGTCAAAGGCATTCTGCTGGAGGAAGCCGTTCTTTATCATTTCTGCAACGGTAAGAACAAGGCGGTCACTGTCGGGAAGCGCATCGGGTCCAATAAGGCGGACTATCTGCTGCAGCCTCTGTTCCCTCTTTAGAAGGTCGAGTGCCTTTATGCGGATGGAAGCCCAGCGGGGGTCAAATTTGTCCCACCAGGTTTTTACTTCGTCTGCGTATTCAGAATAGCTGTCTATCCAACCGATTGCAGGATAGTGGCGTGCGTTTGCAAGCTCGCGGTCAAGTGCCCAGAAGCAGCGGATAAAGCGCTTTGTGTGCTGGGTTACAGGCTCTGAGAAGTCTCCACCTGGCGGTGAAACAGCACCGATTACGCTTACCGAGCCTTCCTGTCCGTTGAGTGTGTTTACGCGGCCTGCCCTTTCGTAGAATTCTGCAAGGCGGGTCGGAAGGTATGCGGGGAATCCTTCTTCTGCTGGCATTTCTTCCATACGGCCTGAAAGTTCGCGCAAGGCTTCTGCCCATCGTGAAGTTGAGTCTGCCATGATTGCAACGTGCATACCCATGTCGCGGTAGTATTCAGCGAGTGTGATTCCTGCATAAAGGGAAACTTCGCGGGCTGCAACCGGCATGTTGGAAGTGTTTGCAATAAGGATTGTCCTTTCCATGAGGGAGCGGTTGTTGCGCGGGTCTATAAGCTGGGGGAATTCGGTAAGAACGTCCGTCATCTCGTTGCCGCGCTCTCCACAACCAATGTATACGATTAAGTCTGCGTCGCACCACTTTGCAATGGCATGCTGGGTCATTGTCTTTCCCGTACCAAAGCCACCCGGGATTGCAGCGGTTCCGCCTTTGCTTAGCGGAAAGAATACGTCTATGACGCGCTGACCGGTAATAAGCGGCTGTGAAACTTCAAGCTTCTGCATAAAGGGGCGTGCCTTTCTAACCGGCCAATACTGTGAAAGCTTTATTTCTTCATCCAAATCCGTAAGACCTATAACTTCGTCTACGGTGTAGCTTCCCTTGCCCTTGAACTGCTTTAGGACTTTTCCCTTTGTTGCGGGGGGAACCATTATTATGTGCTTTATGGAACCTGTTTCCTGAACAAAGCCCAAAGCCATGCCTGGTTTTATTGCATCGCCTTCGTTTACGGAAGGTTCAAATTCCCACTTCTTTTCTGCATCAAGGCTTTCTGTTCTCTGACCAGGAAGAAGGAATG
>DFJV01000076.1 GCA_002373205.1 Treponema sp. UBA3662 | reverse complement strand
GAGGAAAACCTCTACTCGGAAGCGGGTTTTCCTCCCCTCCAAACCTCCCCACCTTTCCAGCACCGCTTAGGGGCTAGCCCCTAAGAACCCCCTCGTTTAACAAGTGTTTTTTTTGCAAACGTGATACTTTTTTTTGCAGATATGTTTATAATTGCTTATCTTGAATAGTTCATAAAAAATTTGCAAAATATGTAATTTGCCTTATAATATAAAGGTATGGAAATAATTCAAAATATTATAGAATATTATGATGAGTTGTATCCGGTGACGGAGGCTCAGAAAAAGTTTTATAGAGAACAACTTAGAAACTATCCTGATCCTGCAAAGCTTTTGCGCGTGGGGTGTGGTACGGGGCTTTTTGAGCACCTGCTTGCCCGCGAAGGAAAGGACGTAACCGGCATAGAAAGCTTTCAGGAGATGCTGCGCTCTGCAAATTTAAGGCGGCGCAACCAGCTTATGTCCATAAGGTTTTTCCAGATGTCGTATTTGGACATGGCCCGCTTTTTAGGCAAGGGATTCTACAACTTAATTTCTATTCTTGACGACAGAATTATTTTTATTCACGATAAGACTCTTTTGCGGAAATTCTTTTTTGACTGCAAACAGCTGCTTGCACAGGACGGCTGTCTTATTATTTCCCTTTACAATTACAGAAAATTCAACAGGGTGCCGCTTGTGCATTTGCCACAGAGGAAGAGCCTGCGCGTAACGCTTAGCACGGAGATTGCTTCTGGGGATAACGGGGGCTTTCTTTTGTCTCAGAATATAGAGACTGGCAGCGGAAAGATTCTTCCGGTTGTAAGCAAGGACAGGGTGTGCCCTGTTACGGATGCGGAGATTAGGGATTTTGCGGGTGAGGCTGGTTTTGCGGAGTGTGAATTCTATTCGTCGTGGGAGAAAGAGCCTTTTACTGGCAGCGAGGACACGCTGATTGCCCTGCTAAGGTGACGGTTTCTCTACTGCGGCTTGTGGGCTTGGCAGATGGCCTTTTTCCTTGAGCAAAGGAATCCTACCCCCGATTGGAAGGGTGGCGCAGCCAGACCGCCTGAAGGGCGGGCCGGAGCGAAAGCGTAGCCCTGGAAAGCGGGTTAGCATATAAAGTACGGTCCAGAAAAGCAAGAAGAAAATATTTTCCTAGTTGATTCTCCAGCGGTTGCCGTCTTTTACGAAGCGGGATGCGTTTATTTCCAGCTGCCTGCCGTCTTCTCCCTGCATTCTTACCATTTGAGTTAGCGGGTTTACTTCCGTTACGCGGAATGAGGTTTCGTCGTAGTTGAGGCGGATGCCTTCTGTTGGGAGCTTTTTTCTTGCCTCTGCATACCAGTCAAATTCGTAGCTTAGGCAACAGAGGAGCCTTCCGCACTGGCCGCTTATTTTTGTGGAGTTAAGGCTAAGGTTTTGCTCTTTTGCCATGCGTATGCTTACGGGGCGCAGTTTGTCGCTTACGGAGTGGCAGCAGTAGGGTCTTCCGCATACGCCAAGGCCACCTGTTATGCGGCTTTCGTCGCGGACACCAATCTGGCGCAGTTCGATGCGCATTTTGAAGACGGTAACGAGGTCTTTTACGAGTTCCCTGAAGTCTACGCGGTTGTCGCTGGAAAAGAAGAAGAGGGCTTTTGGTTCTCCCACAAGGAAATGCACAGCGATGAGCTTCATGTCCAGGTGGTGGGTTGCAACTTTTTCACGGAAGACTTCGTAGGCGTGCTTTTCTTTTTCTTCCAGTTCTTCTGCGTGGGCAAGGTCGTTTTGGTCTGCAAGGCGCACGATTTTTACTATGTCGCTTGGTTTGATGCCAACCGGTTTTTCTACTTTGCCAAGTACCAGGGCCAGGTCGTCTCCGTAGCGGGTTGGGGCGATTACGTGCTTGCCCGGGCTGCTGAGTTCTTGGAATTCCGCTGAATCTGGCGATATTTCGTCTGCGGCTGAGGCATAGATGCCTTCGTTTGAGTATTCAAGCTTTAGCTTTATAAGATTTTTTGGGAAAACATAGGAGCCACTGTTGCGCTCGTAGTTGGAGTTGTCCTCCAGGTTTTCTATGTTTTCGCTTTCGTCATCTATGTCTTGTTCAAAAATGTCTGACATAAAACCTCCGTGACTTGTGCCCTGGGTGGCGGCGGTTGCTTTTTTTGGCATAACCCCTGCTCCCCGGACGGCTGCGGTTCTACTCCGCGTCAAGTTGCCATTAAGTCCACCAAAAGCCCGTTGATTTCGTCAATTTTGGCAAGCATTTGCAGCGTGTCGCTGTGTGTGTGTAAAAGCCACTGTGCCATTTCGTCGAGCTTGGCGTTAATCATTTTTACCTGAGTGTAGGGCTCAAATTTGCATCCCCTGCTGTTCAGGCCCGTATGCTTTTGCTGCTTTACGGTGTAATTGTTTTTTACTATATATTTCATGAACTGGCTGACTTTTTGGCGGTAGTCAGCAAAGTTTTCTGGCAATTGGCATGCCTTTAGTTTTTCTGCCGCAAGGTCTGCCGCATCTTTTAGGAAAACAACCGCTTCTTCCGTTGACATTCCTGCAATCTGCGGGGGAAGCCCCTCCTGCTTTAGCCGGAATTCCGCCTGGGTGCGCTCTATTGCCGAAGAAAATACATTCTTTTTGGTGCGGGCGGCTTTTTCTGCTTCCTCTTTTTGTTTTGAACGCTTGGCTGCTTCTGAAGCTGCTGCCTGGGCTGCGGAAAAGTACAGGCCTTGGCTTAAAGCGTCTACTTCCATTCGCTCTCCTGCATGTCTGCCCTGTTGCTTTGGCTAGGTTCCTGCTGTTCCGGCAAGTTTATCTTCATGTCTTTTAGGATAGAGGCGCTTGCTATTGCCTGCTTATCCTGCCACTTTTGAACGGCCTCGTTGTAAAAAGAGTCGTCGCTTAGGGCAATACAGTGGCCGTGGATTAGAACGTTTTTGTCTGCCTGGAAATGGTGAGTCTGTATGTCTCCGATTACAATGCTGGAGGAAAGAAGGTGGACTCCTTCTGGAGCGATTACGTCGCCTTTTATTACTCCGCCGATTGTAATGGATTTTGCATTTATGCTTCCGTTTATGCGGGCATGCTCACCGATTATTACGTTTCCTGAGGATTCTAGGTTTCCGTCTAAGTCTCCGTCAATGTGAATGCAACCGTTTATCCTAAGGTTGCCTTTTATTGTGGAGCCGTTTCCTAGTATGCTGTTTATTGAATAATCGTCGTTAAAAAGTGCCATTTATTTTATGTTTATGTATTTTGCCGGATCTACAACGTCCGAACCTACGTGAACTTCATAGTGCAAGTGTGGGCCCGTGGAAAGACCCGTGTTGCCTATATTGCCGATTATCTGCCTTTGCCTTACGGTATCGCCCTTTGCAACGCGGACAACGGAAAGGTGTGCGTAGCGGGTGTAGATGCCGTGCTTGTGCTTGATGATTATGTAGTTGCCGTAACCGTCAAAGTCGTAGCTTACTGCCACAACGGTGCCGTTTGCGGTTGCCATTACAGGGTCTCCGGTGCGGTAGGTGCTTATGTCCATACCCTTGTGGATGTACCACTGGCCGGTGAAAGGATGCTTGTTCTGGCCAAAAGCCATTGAAATGTGGCCGATTCCGTTTTTGATTGGCCAGATGTTTGGAATGTCTGTAAAAAGGGTGCCCTGGTTCTTGAGCATGTTTGTAATCTGCTCAACCGGCTGGACTGCATTTTCCAGGTATTCAGAGAGGTGCCTTATGTCTGATGTTTCCTTTAGTGAACCAGAGATTACGTCTTTTGTGTCAAAGAGGGAGGCAAGGTCTGAGCCGTTGCCGCCAGTTGTTTTTTCTACGGGTTCGTTCTGTTCAATTCCAAGCAGGGCAAGTGACTGGCTTAGCGAATTTTGGAAGCGCTTTGCTGACTGCAAAAGGTTGTTGTTTTCGTCCCTAAGTTCGTCAAGGCTTGCGAGGGCTTCTTTGTTTTCTTCCTTAAGCCTGCTGAGCTCTGCGCTGGAACCGGTGGAATTTCTTGCGAAAGGCATGAAGGAGATTACCAGTCCCGCTATTATTACCAATGCCGCAGAAAGGGCAAATACGTTTGTCTGAATATTGATGACTTTTCCGTTTGCGTGCGGAACAATCATTATAGTAAGTTTCTTGTCGAATATATGGAACACACGTACAAAAAAACTGCCGGCCTTCTTAAAGCCAGATACGAATGCGTTCATTATTCGAGAAACAAAGTTATTTTCTAAATTTTTATATCTGCGTGTACGTGCCACAGAAAACTCCCGATAATTTATCACAAAATTATAGCATATCAAAGCAAGTAGTGTCAAATGAAAAGCATGGAAATCAATTTCCGGCTTTTTTGGGTAGGGGCAAATCCGTTTGAATGCAAAACTGACTTTTCTGCATTGCCACTTAACAGGTAGTTGCGGTGCAGCCTACGCCCGATTGTAGGGGCCCGCCGCAGGCGGGTTGCGACAGCAATGGAGCGGGAAGGGACCCGCGGAACCCCGAAAAGCGGGGATGGCAGATTGGTTCGTGTTTTGCGCAAAAACTTTTGCCCGACACAATGAATACCGTCCAAAAGTCAAAGGTTGACTTCTACAATATCCTATGTTATTCTATCGGTATAAAGAAAAAAAATGTGAGACAGTTGCTTATTTTTCATTTGGACTGTCTCTTCTAATAGTTTAATATTCTTTTAAGGAAGAAAGCCATGCAGTTTTTTGATACTCACGCCCACATAGGGTTGATTTATGACAGCCCTGTAGAACAGTTTCGCGTTATTCAGCAAGCAAAACAGGCTGGGGTAACACGCATTATAAGCATTAACAACAGCCTCCACGATTTTAAGAAGGAGTACACCGTCCTAAAGTCCATGAAGGGAATTTACCATGCCGTTGGTGTTGGCCCTTCGGAAGTTACAGCTCCCGGTGCTGACTGGATGAATATAATAGAAGAAAGTGTTAAGCTTCCCAACGTTGTGGCAATAGGCGAGACTGGCTTGGACTACCTTAAGCAGTTTGGGGACAAGAGAAGCCAGATAGAGCTTTTTATTGCCCAGCTGGAGCTTGCGCAGAAATATTCACTGCCCGTAATCATACACAACCGCGATGCGGGCAACGACATCTTTGACATTTTAAAGGACCGCATTCCGGAAAAAGGTGCAATTTTCCACTGCTACAGCGAGGATGCCGCCTATGCAAACAAGTGCCTTGACGCTGGCATGAACGTCTACTTCTCCTTTGCAGGCAACCTGACCTACCGCAATGCCCGTAACCTTCACGATACTGTGCTTAACATTCCGCGCGACAGGATTCTTATAGAGACCGAAAGCCCCTTTATGATTCCTGCCGAATTCCGCGAAAAGAAGCGCACTATGCCGGCATACCTTGTTTCTACCGCAAAATTCCTTGCGGAAATGCTGGAAACCGACCTTGAAAGCCTTGCGGCCCAGCTTTGGACCAACAGCTGCAAGATATTCCAGCTGCCGGAGTAGGCAGGGGTAAAAGGTGGCACTCTACCACAGCGTAAAAATTGGAAACCTCACACTGGACGGAAACCTCTTTCTGGCACCGATTGCCGGTTACAGCGACAGGGCTTTCCGTTCACTTTGCGTGGAAAACGGGGCTTCCTACTGCACGACCGAGATGGTAAGCGCAGAGGCCCTTACCCGCGGTTCGCAAAAGACGGCGGCTCTTATGGCCCGTGCTCCGTCGGAAAAGGCCTATGCTGTTCAGATTTTTGGCGGAAATGCTGATGTTATGGCTGAAGCGGCCAAAATTGTTCTTGAAACTACCGAATGTACCAGCATAGACATAAACGGCGGTTGTCCTGTTCCCAAGATAATCAAAAGCGGTGCGGGCAGTAGCCTTACGAGGGACCCGGACTTGCTTTACGCAATAGTTTCTTCCGTAAAAAAGGCGGCGGAATCCTATGCGGCTTTGCATCCGGAAAGGGGAAACGTGCCTGTTACCATAAAAATCCGCTCCGGTTGGGATGCAAGCCACCTTACCTGGAAGGAGTGTGCGGCGGCGGCTTTGGAGGCAAGGGCGGACGCTATTACGATTCACGCACGGACAAGGGCCCAGGGCTATGAAGGAAAGGCTGATTGGGGAATCCAGAGGCAGCTTGTTGAATTTGTGGGCGGAAAGATACCTGTTTTTGGCAGCGGGGATGCTTTTTCGCCGGAAAGTGCCAAGGCAATGCTTGAGCAGACTGGTGTTGACGGAGTGATGTTTGCCCGCGGTGCCATGGGAAATCCGTTTTTGTTCAAGAAAACCGTTCAGTATTTAAAGTACGGCCGTTATGATGACGAGACTGCCGATGAGCGTATTAAGACTGGTTTTAGGGAACTGGAGCTGAATGTTCAGGAAAAAGGCGAAAAGAATGCCTGTATGCAGATGAGAAAGAAGTTTTGCGCCTATAGTTCTGGAATTAAAGGCGGTGCACTATTAAGAAAGCAGGTGGTTTCTGCCGATACGATAGAAGAGTACCGTAGAATCTTTGCGGTTTATCTTGAATAACAGAGTAGGACTATGGCATTTTTAGAAGGTTTGTCTAATTTTTTACAGTCAATACTGTTCTCTTCTTCCCCTGAGGTTAAAAAGCGTCAGGCTTTGAAAAAAATTGAAAATGAATTGCGCGAGGCTGTTCCTGTAATCTACAAGAATTCCCTTGTGCACGAGAATTTTGCTGAGTCGCTCAGGATTCTTTTTGACAACACAAAGATGATAGGAGACATCCTTGCGAATACGATTTGCAACGAAGATCTCCAGCGCAGCGCAATCTTTGAAGAACAGCTGCTTCTTACCGGTTTTCCGCCGGAGATTCAGGATATCTTGCAAACTCTTTCATACGAGAACCGCAAGGCAGGGGCACGGCAGTCGGAGTCAATCACCCGCTTTTTGGAAAACGAGCACCGCCAGCTGGAAAAAATCGTAAAGCACCTGAATACGCCTGAATTTGTAAAAATAGACACAGTAATAAATAAAATCAAGCAGCTGAACGACATCTGCCGCTTTGACTACATTACCGCACTCCGTCTTTTTGACAATAAATTTTCCGGTGCGCCGGACTATACGCCCAACTTCCAGGCCATTCCGGTAGACATGCTGGAAACTTCGCTCAAGGATTTGTACTACGTTGGTGCGGACATGGACATAAGCAATTCCGTAAGCAATGCAATCATAGCCCTCTACCAGCTCTGCCACCGCGCTTCATTCACCAGTGAGGACGGAGAGGAAATTTACGAGAAGCTAAAGAAGATTCAGGGTGTAATGCGCCAGGTGATGAATTCCGAAAACCTTTTGAATTTGATCCGCCTTGCAAAGAAGTCACCGGATTATATTCCGCCAAAGTCAGGTTACAACGGAAACGCAAGGCAAAAGTACGCAGACTATCTTGAAGACCGCTTTAACGTGGAGGGGCTGCGCCTAAAGAACGAGCTGCAGGACGAAAAGATAAGCGAAGAGCTTAACCGCATCTTCCAGGGAATAAACATGGAACCTGTTCGCGGATACAGCAACGAGATGAATGCCCTTTTAAAGCAGAGTACGCCAACTTCATTCACCTTTGTAATGCCTATGCAGATCCTTAAGACTTTTACAAAGAATTTCTACGAGGAACACCTAAAGCCGCTTCTTAACGACATTGTAATAGAAGGATTCTTTAACAACGCCGCCTACAAGTCCAACTTTTCAACGGACGTATATGCCCTTAACGAGTGCATGGACGTAATCAAGAGCTTTGAAAGCCGCTTTAGCCGCAACGGGGACTTTGACGAGGCAAACATTACAAGCCTTATCCGCGACAGCCACAAGGACGTTGCCTTCCTGAACCGCCTTAAGGAGATTGTTGAAAAAATCAACCGCACTGCAAAGGATTTGATTCAGGAGCAGGTTAACAACATGTTCCACGTATATAAGC
>DFJV01000152.1 GCA_002373205.1 Treponema sp. UBA3662 | reverse complement strand
CACCTCTGGTGGTGGTACATGACTCTTGCGTCCGTCTCTTTTTCGTACCCACTTGCATTATAAATCACTTTTTTAATTTTGTCATTGAAATTCAGCTCTTGAACTTCGTGGCATTTTGTGGTCAGGGTGTAGCAGGGAAGGCCATATTTTTTGCCTCTTTCGTCACGGAAGGGGTCGTCTGTGCAGATAAAGACAATGTAGCTTGCCTTTAAGTCCTCATAGCCCTGCCCTTTTAGAAGGTTGTCTGCGTCTATCATGCTCTGGTAGTAGCGGGTTCTTAGGGGTAGGGCTGCCTGTGGGTACGACTGCATCTCCACGTCTATTATCTTGCCAGAGTCTTTAAGATAGACGTCCATGCGCACCCCCTTGCTTGAAAAATATGGGGCAATTTTCTTTTCAAGCTCCGGGTATTCAATATGCGATACTTTTATGTGCAAAAGACGCTCTACAAGTTCTGCGCACAAGGCAGGGTCTTTCATTACGGCTTGGAACATTCCGTCATCGGTAAAGGTAAGTTCGTCTACGGGCTTTCTGCGGTACAATTGTGTTTTCATTAAAACTCCTTACATATATATATGCATTGGAAATTCAATTTGCGACACAAATGCGCATTTTTTTTGACAAATATTTGTAAAAGGCCTTTTGCAAACAAAGGCGCGGCAGGCCGTGGAGGGGTTGCCGTAGGCAAGACCGCGCTTGCGCGGGCCGAGCGTTAGCGGGCCCCGGAAGGGCCACACAAGGGGCATGGATGTTCTTTGAGGAAATTTAAAAGACAACAGAAAAAAGTGCCGCAAAAAAATTAAATACATTTCTTGACATACATATATAATATATGTATACTTTGGTTATGACGACTGCGCTAAAAAAGAAGCCTGTTACGGTTTATTTGCATGAATTGAATTATCTCATGTTCCAGAAAATGGCGGAGGAGCAAAACCGCAAGGCGGCGGAGTTGGTTCGCGATGCTATGGACGAATACATTCAGAATCATGCCCAGGCAAAAAAAACGCTTGATGAATGGAAGCCTCTTTCTCTTGGCGGGTTAAGGCCGGATGCAAAGGATTGGCTTTCCAAAGACTTTCAGGATGAATTGCTTGGGGGTGGATTTTGATAGGAATCGATACAACTTTTTTGGTTGACCTTGAAATAAGTGATTCACCCCGGCATAACGGAGCTGTAGCTTTATTTGAAAAGTGGCGCAGGGAAAAACATTCGGAACTTGCCATTTACAATCAGACTTTTCTTGAATTTCAGCATGTTATAACTGATTCTCGCCGCTTTCTTTCCCCTCTGTCCATGCAAGATGCAGTGGAAAGAACTTGGTTCTGGGTTGACCAGGAAAGGGTAAGGATTATTTATCCTACGGAAACTTCCCTTAAGAGGGCGCTTTTGTGGACAAATATGTTCAAGTTTGACAGGAAGCGCATTCAGGACACTCACATGGCCTCTTCTTTTGCAGAAGCTGGGGTTACGGAACTGTGGACCGCTAATCCTTCCGACTTTGAAATTTTTGAGACCTTTGATTTGATTGGGTATAAGTAATTTCTGTAGCTTTTACGGTATTATACAAAGGAATTTGCCCTGGCTGCTGTGCACACCGCAAGTATTCCGGCTGCCATGAAGGGGGCAAAGGGGATTTTTGCCTTGCGTCCGTTTTTTTTGCCTGTTTTTTTATCTAGGAGGTATTTGCTTGCAAAGTAGAGGGCGCAAATAAGGCTTGCTGCTGCGTAGGAGAGGAATGCGAGGCTTGCACCGGCGCAGAGTCCGCAGAGAATGCTGTACTTAACGTCTCCAAGCCCCATGCCAAAATTTGTGATTCGCCTTACTGCGTAAAAGAGCAGGGGAGAAAGTGCTGCTCCCAAAAGGCCCTGCACAATGAGGCCGCGCGCAAAAAGGGCTTGGTAGGCAAGAAGGGCTGCGCTTCCCGCTATGATTGTCCAGTCTGGAATCATAAGTTCCCTTATGTCTTTTACGACCGCCGCTATGGAAAAGAGGGCAAAAATGAGCAGGCAGATCCAGTTCACTGTTTGCCTTTGCCCTTGTCTTCTTTGCCGTCATTTTCTTCTGCATCAGGCCTTGGAGACGTAAGCTTTCCCTTGTAGAGTATCTTTGGGTAGACCTTGAGCCCCAGTTTTTTTTCAAGCTTGGCAAAGTCCTGCATTTCGTAGGCATCGCCAATTACGCAGTTCATGCCGGTTTTTCCAGCCCTTGCCGTTCGTCCTGCCCGGTGGATAAAGAAGTCTGCTGTCTGGGGCAGGTCAAGCTGCACTACGTGGGTAACGTCCGGAATGTCAAGTCCGCGGGATGCAAGGTCTGTGGTAACAAGGATTGAAACCTTTCCGCTTCTAAAACGGTCGATTGCAGATTTTCTTTCCTGCTTTCCGATTTTTGCGCTAAGGGCTTCACATTCAAGTTTTCTGTAGCGGAGTTTTGACGCTATGTTTTCTATTTGGTCGCTTTTTGCCGTAAAGACGAGCAGTTTTTTTGGCTTTACCGCGTTTATAAAGCTTCTTAAAGTGTCTATCTTATCCCTGCGTTCTGTAAAGATTGCCACGTGGGTGATTCTTTTCCTTAATATGTCTTCCGTTGGCAGTGTTACAAATTCTATTGCGCTGGCTGCCGGTTTCCGGTCTGCCGGATTTTGGTCTGCCGGGGTGTTTCCAGAATCTTTTGCTCCTGCATTTTTGTTGCCGTTTGCTGCCATGTTTGTAGAAATTTTGCCAGCAGAATCTTTGCTGCCGGAAGCCTTACCGCTTTCTGCCGGGGCTTTTTCTTCAGAGGCCCTGTCAATTGCATCGCGGGCATTCTGCAGGACTTTCCGCGTATAGTCGCTAACCGTTGCGGAATTTCCTATAAGCTGAACCCGCCTTGGAAGCCTTTCCAAAAGCCCTTCCGTGTCGTTCCTAAGTTCCGGGCTTAAAAGCCTGTCCGCTTCGTCAAGAACAAGAGTTTCCACCGCATCTGCCTTAAGCTTTTTAAGATGGATAAGTTCAAGAAGCCTTGCTGGCCCTCCAATAACAATCTGCGGTTTTTCCTTAAGAAGCTCCACCTGGCGCGAAATTGGTGCCCCGCCTATGCAAAGGGCACACTTTACGTCGCTAACAAGTCTTACCTGGGCCTTAATCTGGGAAGCAAGCTCGTAGGTGGGGGAGGCAACAAGCACCCTGACCGGATTTGAGCTTTTCGGATTGTCGCAAAGCCTCTGCAATATTGGAAGCAGATAGGCAAATGTCTTTCCAGTTCCTGTTTCGCTCTGGAACATGAGGTTTTTGCCCTCTGCAACAAGGGGCATTATCTTTTGCTGAACCGCAGTCGGGGAAGTTATTCCAGCCGCGCTAAGCCTTTGAATTATTTCTTCGCCAATACCAAAATCAGAAAATTGCTTGTCCATAAAAAGACTATAGCATATTATAGATTTTTTTGATATACTCTATGCATGAAATTTGGAATCGATACATTCGGCTTGGATCACGGCCGCTCAGGTTTGGGATCCTATCTCTTTTCCCTAATGCCCTTTCTTCCTGACGGTGATGGCCTTGAATATGAGCTTTTCGGGGCGGAAATAGACCGCTATACCTATACGGACAAAAAGTCCTGCCCCTTCTTTAGCGCAAATGTTCCCGACAGCCTAGCCGCAGAACGCTTCTGGCATTCATTCAGGGCAAATTCATTCGCAAAAAAAAGAGGTTATTCCGCCGTATTGTATACAGCAGGTTCCCGCATGATTCCGTCGTCTTTTAAAGTTCCGGGCGTTGCAGTCGTAAACGACATAATGAGCAGCCTCTTTGAACGCAAGGGTGACCGCTGGTATTCAAGCAAGGTCCGCAAGGGGCTTTCCCGCGCAAACTGTATAATAGCGGCCAGCAAATTCATAAAAAAAGATTTGGAAAAAGCTGGCGTAAAGGCAAACAGAATAGAAATAATCCATAACGGCATAGACCACAGCCTTTTCTTTCCAAAAGCGGCGGTTGAAGGTGATTCGGAAATAATAGACATAAAACCCTTTGCAATAAAAAAGCCCTACATAATCTATGCAAGCAGAATGCAGAATGACGAAAAAAAGCATGTTGAACTTATAAAGGCCTTTTCTGTCTACAAGGAAAAGTCAAAGTCTCCAATCAGGCTTGTTATTGCAGGAAGCGAAGAGTCTGAATACGGGGAAAAGGTTCACCGTTCTGCCCTGGAGTCAGGCTTTGCAAGCGACATATTCATAACAGGCTATTTTCCCCACGAAAATTTCCCGGAGCTTTACCGCAATGCAGAGGCATGTGTCTTCCCGTCCGTGAACGAAGGGGTGGGGCTTTCCGTAATGGAGGCTATGGCTACAGGTTTGCCGGTGGCTTGCGCAAACTACGGTGCCCTTCCTGAAGTTACCGGTGGCAAGGCACTCTATTTTGACAGCAATAATATAGAAGAAATGTCTTGTGCCATAGAAAGCGTGCTCTCTGATACAGAGCTAAGAAAGAAGCTTGTTGCAGACGGTCTTGAATGGACCCGCCGCGTTTCTTGGGAGCGTACAGCGCAGGAAACCGTTAATGTTCTAAAAAGTCTCTGCTAGTTTTTTTGATTGAATTTTTTAGGACGGTAGTCTTGTTTGCTCTACCATAAAATTTTTACTCTAATCCGACCGAACATGCCTATGCGTCACCGCCGTCGCTTGAAACTTCGTTGCGAGAACCGGGGTTCCCGAATATTTTGTATTGGAAATAGCGCCAAGGATGGCGCGTTATTTCGTTGCTATATAAGTAGGGTAAGTTTTCGCAGAAAACTTACGTGAACAAAATCCCACGGAGGGGATTTTGTTCACAGTGCCCCTCCATGGCGGCGTAGGTTGCCATACGGCTTTGCAAAGCTAGGCTGTCTTCTGGTCTATAAGAAGGGTCTGTGCTTCGGGAATGTATTTCTGGTTTACAATGTCCGGCGTAATCTCAAGCTTCTTTTTGCCCTTAACGCTTGGAACTTCAAACATTATGTCAAGCAGAACCTTTTCAACGATTGCCCTAAGTCCGCGTGCACCAGTCTTGCTCTTTATTGCTATGCTTGCAATCTCGTCTATGGCTTCCTCGCTAAAGGTAAGGTCCACGTCGTCTATTGCAAAGCTTGCCTGGAACTGCTTTGTGATTGCGTTCTTTGGCTCCGTGAGTATGCGCTTAAGGTCGTCGCGGTTAAGCTCCTTGAGTGCACAGGTCATTGGAAGGCGGCCAATAAGTTCCGGTATGATGCCGAATTTTACAAGGTCGTCGCTTGTTACCTGGTTCAAAAGTTCCATGCGCTCTTCTTCCGTGCGGTGTGTTCCTTCTGCACCAAATCCAATGGAAGAAGAAGCCATACGCTCTTCAATTATCTTGTCAAGGCCTACGAATGCACCTCCACATATAAAGAGGATGTTCGTGGTGTCTATGTCTATCATCTCCTGGTTAGGATGCTTTCTTCCGCCCTGAGGTGGAACAGAGGCATGGGTTCCTTCAAGAATCTTAAGGAGCGCCTGCTGTACGCCTTCACCGGAAACGTCGCGCGTAATGGAAGTGTTTTCGCTCTTGCGGCTAATCTTGTCAATTTCGTCTATAAAGATAATGCCCCTTTCTGCTGCGCTTACGTCACCGTCAGCTGCGTTAATCAGCTTGAGCAGTACATTCTCTACGTCTTCGCCTACGTAACCGGCTTCTGTAAGGGTTGTGGCGTCCGCAATTGCAAAAGGAACCTTAAGCTTCTGTGCCAAAGTCTTTGCAAGAAGGGTTTTTCCGCTTCCGGTCGGACCAAGAAGCAGGATGTTGGACTTTTCAATTTTTACGTCCGTTTCCAGCTGCTTTTCCTTTGGAATGGAAAGCTGCTTGTAGTGGTTGTATACAGCAACGGAAAGAACCTTCTTTGCCATGTCCTGTCCAATAACGTACTGGTCCAGGTATTCCTTGAATTCCTTTGGAGACGGAACATCTTCCATGTCGATTGGGCGGATTGAATGGCGTTCGTCATTCAGCACCGTCTGGCATGCGGCCACACAGTTTTCGCAGATGTAAATGTCATCATTTGGTGCTTTTACAACGCGGCGGTTGGCGTCTGCCGGTCTTCCGCAAAAAGCACAGTATTGCTGGTCATTCTTTCCAAAACCGCGCATTATTTCTTTGCTCCTTTTTTGGCACTGTTCATTATATGGTCAACGATTCCGTATTCCTTGGCTTCTTCTGCAGACATGTAAAAGTCACGCTCCATGTCCTTTGCAACTTCTTCCTCGGATTTTCCCGTCTGCTCCGAGAGGTAACGGATGCTAAGCTTTTTAAGGCGGACGATTTCCTTTGCCTGGATTGCAATGTCGCTTTCCTGACCCTGGGCTCCACCCCATGGCTGGTGAATCATCACGCGGCTGGAGGGAAGGGCATAGCGCTTGCCCACAGTTCCGCCTGCAAGAAGCATTGCACCCATGCTGGCTGCCTGACCCATGCAGATTGTCTGCACATCGCACTTAACGTACTGCATTGTGTCGTAGATGGCAAGACCTGCTGTTACGCTTCCGCCCGGGCTGTTGATGTACATGTTTATGTCCTTTTCGGGGTTTTCGCTTTCCAAATAAAGCAACTGGGCAACAATAAGGTCTGCTGTTTCGTCACGGATTTCTCCGTCAACAAAAATGATGCGGTCCTTCAACAGCCTTGAATACAAGTCGTAGGAGCGTTCTCCGTTTCCGCTGCGCTCAATTACACTTGGAACAAGTGTATTCATATATTCATTCATAAAAACTCCAAAGGGGCGCGGCATCAGTAAGCTGCGCAAATCTTTATTTACTTATACATATAATATAAATAAAAAAACGGAATGCGACAACTCAAAACGCCAATTATTTTTATAAAGTTAAACAATCGGCAATTTTAGCGGCATTCCGTTCTTTTGTGCAGTCAGGGAAGAAAATCTGCCCTTTCCGCATCAGCTTTATTTTTCTTCCTTAAATAAATCTGCAAAAGTTGTCTTGTCGCCTTTTGCTACCTTTACTTCTTTGTAAAGCTCTTCAAAAAGCTTGCTTTCCTTAACTTCGTCAACAAGGTATTCCTTAGCCTTAAGGTCCTTGTAGTGTTCCTTTACTTCGTCAAGGGTAATGCCGTTTTCTTCGGCAATCTTGGCATATTCAGCGTCAACTTCTTCCGGTGTAACGGAAATGTTCTTGTCGCGCATAAGAGCGTCAACGATGATGCGGCTCTTAAGCATCTTTTCTGTATTGCCAACCCACTGTTCAAGCATTGCTTCCTTTGACTGGCCGGATGAAAGAATCATCTTTTCAAGCTGCTCTGGGCTTGTCTTGAACTGCTGTGCAAGCATATTCCATCTTGCTTCGTTTTCTGCAGCAATCATAGACTTTGGCAAGTCGAATGGGTTCTTTTCAACAAGCTGTGAAAGAAGGCTCTGTGTCTTGATTTCCTTAATCTTTCTGGTCTTTGCCAATTCCATCTTGCTGGCAATGTCCTTCTTAAGGTCGTCTAGAGTCTTGTATTTTTCGCTAACGTCCTGGGCAAGGTCGTCATCCAATGCTGGAAGGTTGCGTTCCTTGATTGCCTTTACAGTTACGCTAATTTTCTTTGTCTTTCCGGCAAGGTCTGCATCCGGGTCCTTCTTGTCGTAGGTCTTTGTAATCTGCTTGGTCTCGTCTTTCTTCATTCCGATGATTTCGTCATCAATCTTGTAGATGTTTTCACCGGAACCTACGGTAAAGACAAATCCTTCGCGCTTGCTGCCGTCAATTACCTTACCTGCATCATCAAGCTCTGAATAGTCAATTGTTACAATGTTGTCCTTTGCAACAGGATCGCCGTCTTTCTTGTCTATAACAGAAGCGTTGCGTTCCTGGATAGCCTTAAGCTCGTCCTGAATTTCCTTGTCGCCAATTTCTACAACTGGTTCTTTTACGGTAATTCCGCTAAAGTTTGTAACCTTTACGTCCGGGAACACATCGTATGTTACTGTAAAAGTAAAGTCCTTTGATGTGTCAAACTCAGGCATTTTGTCGCCTTCGAGGCGGGGCTGTGCGTATGGAAGTGGGCGGAAGTCCTTTGCATCGTCTCCCTGGAGAATGTCGTTGAGGGTCTTGTCAATAAGGTCACCAATAATTTCTGACTTCAAGGCTTCTCCGTATTTCTGTTCAAGTACGGAAACAGGAACGTGTCCCTTGCGGAAGCCAGGAATCTGGATGTTCTTTGCGTATTTCTCAATGCTTTTCTTGTATTCAGCCGCAACGTCATCTTTGCTGATTGTAGCGGTGAGCTTTACGCTTGAGTTTTCAATTTTCTTGATTTCTTTGGTTACGTTCAATTAGGGTTCCCCTTTTCTGATAGATGTAAAAAAAAAGGCGATTTTAGAACCAATCTAAATCGCCCGAAGCTTAGAGCGGAAAACGGGAATCGAACCCGCAACATCGACCTTGGCAAGGTCGCGCTCTACCATTGAGCCATTTCCGCAAAATGCGTATGTTCGCCAAAAGGCTAGAGCGGAAAACGGGAATCGAACCCGCAACATCGACCTTGGCAAGGTCGCGCTCTACCATTGAGCCATTTCCGCAAAACAAGGCACTCTAAGAATGTCTTGAAATAATATTACAGTATATAAAATAAAGTGTCAATATCCTTTTGCCAAAAATTATCGCTTTTGTTAAAAAAAAATTCTTCACTTTTCTTTCTATAAATTTGTAAGGTTCAATTTCGAGTTTCCGTAGT